>NZ_JAURUY010000005.1:0-256273 GCF_030803485.1 Curtobacterium sp. 260
GCCCCGCCCCCCCCCCCCCCCCCGCCCCGCGCGGGGGCGCCCCCCCCCGCCCCTCCCCCCCCCCGCGCCCCCCTGCGGGGGGGGCGCCCCCCCCCCCGCCCCCCCGCGACGGCCACCGGCGGCACGTCGCGCGACCGGGAGAGCGCCTGCCCGAGCCTCCGGTCTCAGGCCAGGCGGATGCCGAGCAGGGCGTCGACGAGGTCGACCAGCTCCGGTGTCGCGCGCGTCCCCGCGGCGATCGCGGTGTCGACGGCGGCGACCGCACCGGGCGTGTCGAGGTCGTCGGCGACACGCGCGCGGATGCGGGCGATCGCGTCGGCGGCGTCGTCCTCGTGACCCGGAGCGTCGCCGGACGCCCAGGCGTCCCACGTCGCGAGCCGGGTGGTCGCGCTCGTCAGTTCGCCGTCGAACCACTCCCAGTCGTCCGAGTACCGGTGCGACAGCAGCGCGAGCCGGACGGCCCTCGGGTCGGCGCCGTCGTCGAGCAGGCCGCGCACGGTGACGAGGTTGCCGAGCGACTTCGAGATCTTCGACCCCTGGTAGGCGATCATGCCGGTGTGCACGAAGGCGTTGGCGAGCGGCTGGTGCGCGAGCGCGGCGGCGTGCCCGGCGCTCATCTCGTGGTGCGGGAAGACGAGGTCGCTGCCGCCGCCCTGCACGCTGATCGGCAGGCCGAGCTTGTCGCCCGCGATCACGCTGCACTCGATGTGCCAGCCGGGTCGTCCCGGGCCGAGCTCGGTGTCCCAGCTCGGCTCGCCGGCGCGCTCGGCACGCCAGAGCAGCGGGTCGAGCGGGTCGCGCTTGCCGGCGCGGTCCGGGTCCCCGCCCCGCTCGGCCGACAGCACGAGCATCGTCTCGCGGTCCAGGCGGCTCTCGTCGCCGAGCGCCCACGCCTCGGTGGGGCGGTTCACGTCGAAGTAGACGTCGTCGCCCTCGGAGTCGTCGGTCGGCACGTCGTAGGCGTACCCGGTCTCCTGCAGGTACGCGACGGCCTCGGCGATGCGCTCGACCTCGTCGGTCACCGCGACGAAGTGGTCCGGCGGCAGGACGCGGAGTGCCTCCATGTCGCGGCGGAACAGGTCGATCTGCGACGCGGCGAGCTCGCGCCAGTCGACGCCGTCCCGCGCGGCGCGCTCGAGCAGCGGGTCGTCGACGTCGGTGGTGTTCTGCGCGTACTCGACCTCGAGCCCCGCGTCCCGCCAGGCGCGACCGAGCGTGTCGAACGCCAGGTAGGTCGCCGCGTGGCCGAGGTGGGTGGCGTCGTACGGCGTGATGCCGCACACGTAGAGCGTCGCGCCCTCCGCGCCGTGGGTCGGGTCCACGGGCCGCCCGGCCGCGGTGTCGTGCACCACGGGTCGGGGCGCGTCACCGGGGACGGACGGGACGGACGGGACCTGCCAGGCCCTCACGGCTGGATCACTCCGAGCGACAGCAACACGATGAGCACGATACCGAGTGCGATCCGGTAGACCACGAAGGGCATGAAGCTGCGCTTCGAGATGTAGTTCATGAACGCGGCGATGACGACGAACCCGACGACGAACGCGACGACGGTCGCCACCAGCGTGTCGACGAGACCGAAGGGCGCGCCGTGGTCACCGAGGCTCGTCGCGGCCTCGTAGAAGCCGGACAGGAAGACCGCGGGGACGGCGAGCAGGAACGCGAAGCGCGCCGCGGCCGGTCGGGTGTAGCCGAGGGCGAGTCCCATCGACACCGTGGCGCCGGAGCGCGAGACGCCCGGGACGAGCGCCAGCATCTGGGCGACGCCGATGAGCAGGCCGTTCCGGAACGTCATCTGCTCGATCGGACGGACCTTGCGCCCGACGACGTCGAGCACGCCGAGCACGACGCCGAAGACGATGAGCACGATCGCCACGATCCAGAGCGACCGGAACGTGGTCTCGATGGAGTCCTTGAGCAGGAGTCCGGCGACCCCGATCGGGATCGTGCCGAGGATGACCAGCCAGCCGAGGCGGACGTCCGGGTCGCCCTTCGGCACGTCGCGCCGGAACACCGAGCGGAACCACCGCCCGACGATCCGGGTGATGTCCTTCCAGAAGTAGATCAGCACGGCCGTCTCGGTGCCGAGCTGCGTCACCGCGGTGAACGCGGCACCCGGGTCCTTCGCATCGGGCAGGAAGAGCCCGACGATGCGCAGGTGCGCGCTGGAGGACACGGGCAGGAACTCGGTGAGTCCCTGCACGAAGCCGAGGAAGATCGCCTCGAGGATGTGCATCGAGCGGGGCCTTTCGTGCCGGTCGTCGCGGGTCGCCGCCGAGGGGCGACCCGGCAATGTATCAGTACGTGGCGAGCAGGTCGCCGAGGACGCGCCGCCCGAAGGCGAGGGCGTCGAGGGGCACGCGCTCGTCGACGCCGTGGAACATCGCCGGGAAGTCGACGTCCTCCGGCAGCTGCAGCGGGACGAACCCGTACCCGGCGATCCCGAGCCGCGACATCGCCTTGTTGTCGGTGCCGCCGGACAGCAGGTAGGGCAGCACGGGCGCCCCGGGGTCGTGGCGCTCGAGCGTCCCGCGCACGGCGTCGACGAGGGGTCCGCCGAAGTCCTGCTCGAGGCCGACGTCGCGGTGCGTCATCACGACCTCGACGTCGTCGCCGGCGAGTTCCCGGACCCGCTCGAGCACGGTCTCCTCGTCGCCCGGCAGGCAGCGGAGGTCGACGAGGGCCTCGGCAGCGTCCGGGATCACGTTGTGCTTGTACCCGGCGCGGAGGACCGTCGGGTTGGTCGTCGTGTGCAGCGCCGCGTGGATGAAGCGCGAGGCGGACCCGGTCGCGAGGGCGACCTCGTCCGGCCCGGTCGTCACGGGGTCGACGCCGAGGAGCCGCGCGATCTCGCGGACCATCGCCTCGGTGGTGCCGGAGAGCCGGACCGGCCACTCCTCCGCTCCGATGCGCGCGACCGCGGCGGCCACCTTGGTCACCGCGTTGTCCCGCATCACGTGCGAGCCGTGCGCCGCGGTGCCCCGCGCGACGAGCTTGATCCACATCAGGGCCTTCTCGCCGGTCTGCAGCAGGTAGGCCCGCTGCCCGCCGAGGGTGACCGAGTACCCGCCGACCTCGCTGATCGCCTCGGTCGCGCCCGCGAAGACCTCCGGGTGCGTGTCGACGACGTGGTGGGCGCCGAGCACCCCGCCCGCCTCCTCGTCCGCGAAGAACCCGATGACGAGGTCACGCTCGGGTGCGCCCTGACCCTCGACCACGTCGCGCAACGCCGTCAGCATCATCGCGTCCATGTTCTTCATGTCGACCGCGCCGCGGCCCCAGAGCATGCCGTCGCGCACCTCGCCGCCGAACGGGTCCACCGTCCAGTTCGCGGGGTCGGCCGGCACCACGTCGAGGTGCCCGTGCACGACGAGCCCCGGCTTGTCGGCGTTCCGCCCTGCCACACGGGCGACGACGCTCACCCGGCCCGGCTCCGACTCGAAGAGCTGCGGCGCGAAGCCCAGGTCGCGCAGCTCCGCCTCCACGTACTGCGCCGCCTCGGTCTCGCCGACCGACCTGCCCTCGCCCCAGTTCGTGGTGTCGATGCGGATGAGGTCCCGCGCGATGGCGGCGGTGGCCTCGAGGTCCGGCACGGTCGGCAGGGCGTCGCTCATGCCGCCAACGCTACCGGCAGCCCGCGACGCACCTGCGTGCGCCCCCTGCTCGCCCGTCGTTCCGGGGGACTCGCCCGGGATGCGCGCCCGTGTTCATCGTGCGTTCAGAGCCGTGCTAATGTCTTCTCTCGGCAGGAACGCCGGGAAAACAGCCCGGAACGACAGCCGAACAAGTGAATGACACCCTGTCCGGGTGGCGGAATTGGTAGACGCGCTAGCTTGAGGTGCTAGTGCCCGTATTAGGGCGTGGGGGTTCAAGTCCCCCCTCGGACACAAGAAGAGAAGAGCCCCCTGGCCTGTCGGCCAGGGGGCTCTTCTCGTCCGTGCTCGCCCGGCGAGCATCGCGGGCCCGATGACCCGATGCACGCGCATCGTGCGACATCACCGCTGTCGAACGACGAGCGCGGTGTCGCAGGAGGCGCGCGGCGCGAGGGCCTCCGCCCCGCGTCTCAGTGACGCCGCAGGCGACGCACGACCAGCACCAGGCCGCCGAGGGCGGCGAGCCAGCCCCAGTTCGCCACGACCGGGTCGAGCAGCTGGTGGCGCCCGTCCCGTCGCGAGGAGCCCAGACGCGTCGAGACGGGCCGGTTGCCGAGCTCGGCGCGCCACCCGGTCTCGTGCACGACCCGGTCCGGTCGGCCGCGGAGCGCGTCCGTCACCCGGTGGGTGGCCACGTCGATCCGGTCGCCCAGCACGAGGAGCAGCCAGTGCGCCAGCCGTCCCTCGCTGTACCGGGCGTAGGCGAACCGCTTCACGACCCCGGCGAGCCCGGACAGCGGTTGCGCCGTCCCGAACACGGGCGTGACGTGGGCGTGCTCGATCGACCGCTCGCGGCCCTCGCCGCCGGGCTGTGGCTCGGGGACGTCCCAGTGGGCACCCGAGGCGAGTCCGACCTCGCGGGAGAGCTTCGGCACCGACGGACGGTCGGCCGGGTCGAGGTCGCTCCCCCACCCGGGGATGCGCTCACGGAGCTCCGCCGACGAGGGCACACGTCGGGGCGGGTCGGCGATGTAGGGCGTGTGGTCGGTCACGGGTGTCTCCTTCACGGCACGATCACCGTCTTGATGCAGTCGTCGAGCTTCGACGAGAACAGGTGGTAGGCCTCGTCGATGTGCTCGAGCGGGACCCGGTGCGTGATGATGTCGCTCGGACGGAAGTGTCCGGCCTGGATGTGCTCGAGCAGCCGGGGCCACTGGCGCTTGACCGGCGCCTGGTTCGTGTGGATCGTCAGGCCCTTGTTCATGGCGTCGCCGAACTTCACCGCGCTCGGGATCGGTCCGTACGCGCCGACGGCGGAGATCGTCCCGCCCTTGCGCACACCGTCGATCGCCCAGTTGAGCGCCGTCGGTGACCCGCCCTGCAGCTTGAGCTTCGACGCCGTGACCTGCTGGGTGAAGTTGCCGTCCGCCTCGGCACCGACGGCGTCGATCACGCTGTCCGCGCCGAGGAAGTCGGTCTGCTGCTTCATCTCGAGCACGACGTCGTCGACCTCGGCGAAGTTGATGGTCTCGGCGTGCGCGAAGGTGCGCGCCTTCTCGAGCCGGTACTCCAGCTGGTCGATGACGATCACGCGGCCGGCACCCATGAACCACGCCGACCGAGCAGCGAACAGCCCGACCGGGCCGGCGCCCAGCACCACCACGGTGTCGCCCTCGCGGATCGAGGCGAGCTGTGCGCCGAAGTAGCCCGTGCTCAGGGCATCGGTCATCAGGAGGGCGTCCTCGGCGTCCAGCCCCTCCGGGATGACGGACGGGCCGACGTCGGCGAACGGTACGCGGACGCGCTCCGCCTGCCCGCCGTCGTAGCCGCCTGTGGTGTGCGAGTACCCGTAGATGCCGCCGACGGCCGTCGCGTTCGGGTTCACGTTGTGGCAGTTCGAGAACAGCCCCCTCGCGCAGAACCAGCAGGAGCCGCAGTAGACGTTGAAGGGCACCATCACGCGGTCGCCGACGGCGAGTGACGCCACCGACGAACCGACCTCCTCGACCACGCCGATGAACTCGTGGCCGAAGGTGTGCCCGACGCGGGTGTCGTGCATCATGCCGTGGTACAGGTGCAGGTCGGAACCGCAGATCGCGGCCCGTTCGACCCGGACGACGGCGTCGTTCGGGTGCTCGATCCGCGGATCGGGCTTCTCCTCGACACGGACCCGGTACGGTCCGCGGTAGGTCATGGCACGCATGGGCGCTCCTCTCGTTCGTGGAGCCCACGCTCGCCTCGGTGCCGTGCGAGGCGATCCAGGACCGCGCGATCTGAGCAGAACGACCGGGACCGTCGACGGCGGACCGGCGAACGGACGGGAGGCGCGGTGCCGACCGGCACCGCGCCTCCCGTCCGTCCGTCACGAGGTGACGTCGACCTGTATCAGCTCTTGGAGGCCTCGACGAAGTTGCGTCGCGGGTCGGTCTCCTTGATGAGGCTGGTCGCGTCGCGGCCGGACACCGCACCGGTGATCCAGCCGATGACGATGCGGACCTTCCGGTTCAGCGTCGGCATCGCGTACACGTGGTACGAGCGGTGCGCGAGCCAGGCGAGCAGGTTCGTCATCTTGACGCCCTTGATGTTGCCGGCGCCCTTGCCGACACCGTACGAGGCGACGGTGCCGATCGACGGGTGGCGGTACTCCTCGAGCGGCTTGCCCGTGATCGTGGCGACCACGTTGTCCGCGGCGACGACGGCCTGGCGGACGGCGTTCTGCGCGTTCGGCGGGTAGTACGCCGGCTGCTTCTCGGCGGTCAGGTCGGGGACCTGCGCGACGTCGCCGAGGCCCCAGACACCCGGGACGACCTCGTGCGTGTCCTCGGCCTCGACCTGGAGCTTCGCGTTCGCAGCGAGGTGGCCCTTCGGACCACGCGGCAGGTCCGTGGCGTCGAGGAGCGGGTTCGGCTTGACGCCGGCGGTCCAGACGAGCAGCCCGGTGGCGAACTCGTCGCCGTCGGAGAGCTTGATGACCCCGCCCTCGGCGCTCGGCATGGTGGTCTTCAGCCGGACGTCGATGCCGCGGGCACGGAGCGACTCGAGGGTCCACTTCGAGAGCTCCGGGCCCACCTCGGGCGCGACGCGGTCGAGCGCGTCGATGAGCACCCAGCGCGGCTGCTCACCGGCGAGCGACGGGTAGGTCTTGATGGCGGCCTGCGAGACGTCGAAGAGCTCACCGATCGCCTCGACGCCGGTGTAGCCACCGCCGACGAAGATGCTCGTCAGCAGACGGCGACGCTCGTCCTCGTCACGGGTGGCAGCGGCCTTCGCGATGTTGTCGAGGAGCTTCGCGCGGACGTAGGCGGCCTCCTCCACGGTCTTGAAGCCGACGCCGTACTCCTCGAGCCCGGGGGTCGGGAACGTACGGGTCACCGAGCCGAGCGCGACGACGAGCTGGTCGTAGCCGAGCGTGCGGTCGTCGCCGCCGGCCGTGGCGATGGACACGGTCTTGTCCTTCGACGAGATGCCGGTGACCTTGCCCTGGATGACGCGGGTCTTCTTCAGCGCGCGACGGAGCTCGAAGGTGACGTCCTTCGGGGCGATGTGCCCGCCCGCGACCTCCGGCAGGAACGGCAGGTACGTGTAGTACGTGTTCTGGTCCACCAGCGTGATCCGCATCGGCACGGTCGCGGCGTGCTTCTGGAGCTGCTTGACCGTGGTGTAGCCGGCGGAGCCGCCGCCGAGGACGAGGACGTGAGGGATGGAGTCTGCCATGCACCCGGTCTACCGGAAGAACCCCTGTGACGTCACCAAGCCGCGCCGCCCGGTCCGTGCACCGCAACCGGATCGCTCACCGGGCGATCACCGTCCGGGCGGACGGTCCTGCAGGCGCCACCAGGCGGTCTCGGCCAGCTCGGGGCCGGTGTGGACGCCGTGCTGGGTGCGACGGGACTCGGTGAGCGAGAACCGGCGCAGGCGGTACCCGCCGCCGAAGCGGTCGATGATCGCCTCGGGTGAGGACTCCGGCGTGCGCTTCACCAGCCACGTGCGGTCGTCGACGGGCTCGATCACCGTCGGTTGCCGATCCGCGAGCGCAGCACGTCGATCCGCTTCTGGATCTGTTCGATGCTCGCCTGCGCCACGGCCGGCCCACCGCTGATCCGACGGAGCTCGGCGTGGATGGCCCCGTGCGGTTCGTTCGCGTGCCGGGACCAGATCGAGACGAGCCGTGCGAGCTCGGTCCGCTGCTCCTTGATGGTCTGGTACATCGGGCGCGACTCGTCGGGCTTGCTCTTGGGGAGGCCGTCCTTCGCCGCGCGGCCCTTCGACCGCTTCGCCTGGGATGCCTGCCGGGCCCGCAGGAGATCGCGCACCTGGTCGGGTTCGAGGAGCCCCGGGATGCCGATGAAGTCGAGTTCCTCGAGCGAGCCGACCTCGCCCCCGGTGCCGAACTCGCCGCCGTCGTAGAGCACCCGGTCGAACGACGCCTGCGAGTCGAGCGCCTCGAACGGCTGCACCTCGAGCAGGCTCTCGGACGCCCGGTCCTCCTTGTTGGCCTCGGCGACCATGGCGTCCTCGGGGTTGTACATCCCGTCGTCGCTGTCCTTCGGCCGGTCGAGGGCGTGGTCGCGCTCGAGCTCGAGCGACGCCGCGAGGGCCATCAGCCCGGGCACGCTCGGCAGGAACACGCTCGCGGTCTCGCCGCGGCGGCGGGCCCGGACGAAGCGCCCGATCACCTGCGCGAAGAACAGCGGTGTGCTCGCGCTCGTGGCGTACACGCCGACGCAGAGCCGGGGTACGTCGACGCCCTCGGACACCATGCGGACGGCGACCATCCAGCGCGAGGTGTCCTCGGCGTACGCCTGGATCCGGCTCGATCCGGCGGCCTCGTCGGAGAGCACCACGGTCGGTCGCTCGCCGGTGATCTGCTGCAGGATCCGGGCGTAGGCGCGCGCGGTCGTGGTGTCGGTCGCGATCACCAGGCCGCCGGCGTCCGGCACGCCGCGACGGACCTCGGTCAGCCGCTTGTCGGCGGCCGACAGCACGGCGGGCATCCACTCGCCCTCCGGCGAGAGCGCGGTCCGCCACGCCTGTGCGGTGATGTCCTTCGTGACCTGCTCGCCGAGGGACGCCGACATCTCGTCGCCCATGCGCGTCTTCCACCGCATCTGCCCGGCGTAGGCCATGAACAGCACCGGGCGGACGACGCCGTCCTTGAGCGCGCGGCCGTACCCGTAGTTGTAGTCGGAGATCGAGGTCCGGATGCCCTGCTCGTCGGGGGCGTACTGCACGAACGGGATCGGGGCCGTGTCCGACCGGAACGGGGTGCCGGAGAGGGACAGCCGACGGGTCGCCTTCGTGAAGGCCTCGCGGATGCCGTCGCCCCAGGTGAGTGCGTCGCCGCCGTGGTGGACCTCGTCGAGGATCACCAGCGTGCGACCGCCCTCGGTGATCTTCTGGTGGACCTCGGGGTTCATGCCGACCTGCGCGTAGGTGATCGCCACGCCCTGGTAGTGCCGCCCGAACATCCCGTCGCCGTTCTTGAACATCGGGTCGATCCGGATGCCCACGCGGTCGGCAGAGTCCGCCCACTGCCGCTTGAGGTGCTCCGTCGGGGCCACGACGACGATGCGGTCGACGGTGCCGCGGGCGAGGAGCTCCGTGGCGAGGCGGAGCGCGAACGTGGTCTTGCCGGCGCCGGGGGTCGCGGCGGCGAGGAAGTCGCGCGGCTCGGTCTCGAAGTACTTCGTGAGCGCCTCGACCTGCCACGCACGGAGCTTCGACGCGGTTCCCCACGCAGCCCGCTCCGGGAAGGCCGGTGACAGGTGCTCGGCGGCCGCGTTGCCCGCGTTCTCCGCCTGGACCACGGCCTCGTCGTGGGGTCGGGCAGCGCCCGGCGCGGCCGGTTCACCACCGACCGCGGACTGCTCCCGCGTCGCCCGGTCGTCGCCGTCCGGGGTGTCGCCCCACAGCGTCGCGGGCTGCTGCTGGTCGTCGTACTCCGCTGCGCTCACTTCACGCGATCCTACCGTCAGGCCGGGTCCTGCCGGGCGTGCGGCGGACGCTGCTCGGGCGTGCCGCGCACGAGCGAGGCGGGCCGGAGCACGCCGGCACCGAAGCGTGCGGCGACCGCGTCGACCGTCGTCTCGGTCTCCCGCCACGGCGCGTCGTCGTCCCACAGCGCGTTGCTCGCCGCTGCGGGGACGAGGTTCTCGCCGCGCACGCCGATCAGACGGATCCGGTTGCCGGGCCGGTGCAGGACGTCGTAGAGCTCGATCGCCTCGTGGTGGAGCCGCTTCGCCACGTCGGTCGGTTCGGCGAGCGTCCGGGACCGGGTGAGGGTGCTGAAGTCGGTGTACCGCACCTTGAGCGCGACCGTGCGGGCCTGCACGTCGGCGCGGCGCAGGCGCACGGCGACCTTGTCGGCCAGGCGCAGGAGCTCACGGGCGACGTCGTCACGCTCGGTCAGGTCACGTCCGAAGGTGACCTCGTGCCCGATCGACTTCTCGCTGACGCCGGTGTCGACCACGCGCGGGTCGCGGCCCCAGGACAGGTCGTGCAGACGCTGTCCGCCGGCGGGTCCGAGTGCGGCGACGAGTGATGGCAGCGGCGTGTGGGCGAGGTCCCCGACCGTGCGGATGCCACGGCGCTCGAGCTTCTCCTGCGTCGTGCCGCCGACGCCCCAGAGCGCCGCGACCGGTTGGGGGTGCAGGAAGGCCACGGTGTGCGCGGCCGGCACGACGAGGAGCCCGTCCGGCTTGGACCGGCTCGACGCGAGCTTGGCGACGAACTTGGTGGAGGCCGCGCCCACCGAGCAGTGGAGACCCGTCTCGGCGAGGA
The DNA here is from genome assembly GCF_030803485.1 of Curtobacterium sp. 260. Classification (NCBI taxonomy): domain Bacteria; kingdom Bacillati; phylum Actinomycetota; class Actinomycetes; order Micrococcales; family Microbacteriaceae; genus Curtobacterium; species Curtobacterium sp. 260. Next base: position 10,374 of record NZ_JAURUY010000005.1, read on the forward strand.
CCGCGGCGCGGATGGCGGTGCCGATCTGCCACGGGGTGCCGTAGAGCCGGAGCGCACCGGCGACGTCGAGGAACGCCTCGTCGATCCCGAGCTTCTCGACCTTCGGGGTGAACTGCCCGAAGACGCGCATCACCGCGGCCGACTTCGCCGCGTACTTCTCGAAGTGCGGCTCGACGATGACGGCGTTCGGGCACCGGCGCTTCGCCACGGCCATCGGCATCGCCGAGTTCACGCCGTAGCGACGGGCCTCGTACGTGGCGGCGGTGACGACGGAGCGGTCCGAGTCGTGTCCGACGATGACGGGGAGCCCGCGCAGGTCGGGACGGTCCAGCAGTTCGACGGAGGCGAAGAAGGCGTCCATGTCGACGTGCAGGACCGTCGCCGTCACGTCGTCGACCGGACGCTCGGAGACGAGCCGGTTGCGTCCGTCCTGCTTGCTCACCCGGCGATGATGCCACGCACCACCGACACCCGGCCGGGCTCCGGCTCAGGCGAGCGGCCCGAGCTCCGCGGCGGCGATCGTCCGCGCCGCCGCGTCCCGCGTCGACGGGTGGTACTGCCCCGCACGGACGTCCCGCGCGAGCCGGGCGAGTTCCGACGACGCCCGGAACGCCGAGCCGCCGGCGAGCCGCAGCGCCTCGTCCACGACGTGCTGCGCCGCGTCCACCGTCCGCGCCTTGGTGCCGACCAGCAGCGGGAACCAGCGGGGGCCGAGGTCGTCCAGCTCGTCGACCGACCGGGTCAGGGCGGACACCTGCAGGGCGACCGCGTCGACCGCGCCGCGCAGGTCGGCGACCGCACGGCGGACGTCGGGGTCCTGCGACCGCGGGACACCGTCGCGCCCGCGTCGACCGGACACCGCTGCGACGGCCAGTCCGAGCGCCCGCTCGGCGATCCCGACGTACACCGACGCCACGAGCAGCTCGAACGCCGCGAACACCCCGAAGACGAGCGGGTCCTGCGTCGGACCGACGGGGAGCACCCGGACGATCCGCGACGCCGGCACGTGCACGCCGTGCAGCAGCGTCGTCCGGCTCTGGGTCGCGCGCATCCCGAGCGTGTCCCAGTCGTCGAGGTGCTCGACGTCGCCGTCGGACCGCAGCACGAAGCCGTGCACGAGCCGTGGCTCCGGACCGCTGGTGTCCTTGCCGAACACGCTGAGGACGTCCCACGCCGGGGCGAGCGAGGTGGACACCTTCGTGCCGGTGAAGCGGTAGCCGCCGTCGCCGTCCGGCTCCGCCGTCGTCGACGAGTCGAACAGCACGGCGTCGTTGCCCGGTTCGCTCACCCCGAAGGCGAGCAGGTGGTCGACCGCCGCGTGGTCGGTGACGGCCTGGAGGAACGACCCGCCCCGCGCCGTGACGGCGCGCGCCGCCTGCACCCACACCTGGTGCATCCCGAGCCCGAGCGCGGTCGCCGGCGCGGCCTGCGCGAGCCGCCGCTGCAGGGTGCTCGTCGCGGCGAGGCCGAGCCCAGCGCCGCCCTGCCCGACCGGGACGCCGATGCGCAGCCAGCCGGCCGCGCGCAGCTCCTCGAGGTCCTCGGCGCAGAACGCGTTCTCGGCGTCGTACCGCGGCGCGCGGGCGGCGATCCGCTCCAGCAGGTCCTGCGACAGCGTCCACCCGGTTTCGTCGGCCAACGTCATGCCACGAGACTACGGTCGGAGGCGTGTCAGCTCGTCATGCGTGGTCCAGGTACGTCGCGATCGGTGACTCGTTCACCGAGGGGATCGGTGACCCGGACCCCACCGTCCCCGGCGGCAACCGTGGGTGGGCCGACCGCGTGGCCGAGGTCCTCGCCGGCCGGGCGGACGGGTTCGCGTACGCCAACCTGGCGATCCGCGGGCGCCTGCTCGGGCAGATCGTCGACGAGCAGGTCGAGCCGGCCCTCGCGCTCCGCCCCGACCTCGTGACGGTGTCCGCCGGCGGCAACGACATCATCCGCCCCGGCTCGGACCCCGACGAGCTCGCCGAACGGTTCGACGGCATGGTCGGGCGGCTGCGGAGCGACGGCGCCACCGTCGTGCTCTTCACCGGCCCCGACGTCGGCATGACGCCGGTGCTCGGCATGGTCCGCGGCAAGACGGCGATCTACAACGAGAACCTGCACGCGATCGCGCTCAAGCACGGTGCCCTCGTCGCCGACATGTGGGCGCTCCGGGTCCTCCGCGACCCCCGGATGTGGGCGCCGGACCGCCTGCACCACTCCCCGACCGGCCACGCGACCGTCGCCGCGGCCGTGCTGGACGCCCTCGGGGTCGAGCACGGGCTCGACCCGGTGACGCCGGAGCCGCTCGAGGCCAGGCCGTGGCGCGAGGCCCGCGTCGAGGACCTCGGGTGGGCGCGCGAGTACCTCGTCCCCTGGGTCGTGCGGCGCATCCGGCACACGTCGTCCGGCGACGGCATCAGCGCGAAGCGGCCCGACCTGCAGCCCGTTGACGTGACGTCCGACACGCCCTGACCCGGAGTGCACCCTCGGTCGGAGGCCGCACCCCCGTGTGCGCGGCGCGGTGTCCGCCAGGGGGCGCGATCGGTCAGTCGACCGGGCGGCGCAGCGTGAGCGGCCCGTCGTGCAGCGGCTGCGTGGTCCACTCCCCCGTCGCCGTCCCCGCGGTCGGGTCGAGCCGGAGCCGGGCGGCGTGCGGGGTCTCGACGAAGCGGACGACGACCTCGACGGTGCCGTCGGGTCCGGTCGCACCGCTCGTGGCGAGCGGCCCCTCGACCGACCACGCGCCCTGACCGATCGGGACCGACAGCAGCCCGCGGTCGACGTCGACCGTGAGTCGCCAGCCCTCGGCGTCGGACTCCAACCGGAGCCCCTCGAGCACGCCGTCGGACTCGTAGGACCCGGCCACGGCGTCGGCCAGGCGACCGCCCTGCACCGGGGGCAGCCCGAGGGAGGCGAGCCGTGCCTCCAGACCGGGGTCCGCGTCGACACCGGCGGCCGTGCCCGCAGCGCCCCCGTCGCCGTCCTGCGGCGCGATCGCCGGCAGCAGGTGCTGCCAGGCCGCGTCGAGCACCGCCTGCATGTCGAGCGACTGCCCGGTCATGGCGAGCACGACGTCCTGCTCCGGCAGCACGACGCAGAACTGGCCGTACGCGCCGTCGCCGCGGAAGCCGTGGCGGGCCATCCAGAACTGGAAGCCGTAGCCCTGCCGCCAGTCCGCGTTCTCCTCGTGGGGGTTGTCGACCTGCGTGCTCGTGGCGGCGTCGACCCAGTCCTCGTCGAGGATGCGCTGCCCGTCCCACACGCCCCGCTGCAGGTACAGCTGGCCGAGCGCTGCGACGGCGGCCGTCGGCGCGTACGCACCGCTGAACCCGAGCTCGGCGCCCGTGTCGTCGCGCTTCCACGCGAGGTCGTCGATGCCGAGCGGGTCGAGCAGGCGCGGGCGCAGGTAGTCGACGAGGGACTCGCCGCTCGCCCGGCGGACGATCGCGGCGAGCGTGTACGTGCACGGCTGGTTGTACGCGAAGACCGTGCCGGGTTCCTCGTCCGGCGGGGTCAGGAGGAACCCGCGGACCAGGTCCTCCGGGTCGGTGGCCTCGGCCCGCTGCAGGGTCTCCTCGCGGTGCCCGGACGCCATCGCGAGCAGGTGTCGGACCCGGATCCGGCGACTGCGCGCGTCGGTGACGTCCGCGTCGAGCTCCGGGAAGCACGACAGCACCGTGGCGTCGAGGTCGACGAGCCCCTCACGGACGGCGATGCCGACGGCAGCGGCGGTGAAGCTCTTGCTGAGCGAGTAGAGCAGGTGGACGCGGTCCGCGGCGTAGGGGGCCCACCATCCCTCGGCGGCCACCCGGCCGTGTCGCAGCAGCACGATGCTGTGCGGCTCGACGTCCGGTGTCGACTCGAGGGCGTCGAGGAACGCGGTGATCCCGCGTGCGTCGATGCCGAGGGCGGACGGGGTGCTGCGCGGGAACGTCGTCGTCACGCTCGAGAGCCTACGCGGCGAGCCCCCAGCGCTGCGGTGGCGACGCGGGATCGAGCGACGTGGAGGCCGCGCGCGGGGCTGCGCCGGCGACGGCTGCCGTCGGACTCGTCTCGACGCCGCGGAACGGGTTCGTCCAGCGCCACCAGACCCCGGGGTCCTCGATGGAGCGCTCGAGCTCGAGCGGCACGGTCACGGGGTCGTGGTGCTCGATCGAGAACCGTACGGAGCCGACCCGCTCGCCCCGCTCGCCGAGCGTGACGCTGTCGAGCCGGGTGCGTGCGGTGACCGTCGTGTCGCCCCAGACCAGGACCTCGGCGGCATCGGCGGCCACGGCGTCGGCGTCGTCCCGCCAGGGCGTCGAGTAGGTGCCGAAGGTCTGGCCGGCGTGCGTGAGCGTGACCACCTGGAAGTTGTCGGCCACCGAGCGGAGCAGGCGGCGGACGTCGACGTCGAGCGACGGGTGGTCCCTGCCGCCGAGCATGACACCGACGACGGTGACCTGCCGGCCCCCGCGCTGGTACGTGGCGGCGAACAGCAGGCAGGCCCCCGCCTCGTCGAGCGTGCCGGTCTTGATGCCCTCGATGCCGTCCATCCCGAGGAGCTTGTTCGAGTTCTCGATCTCGCCCGCTCCGGGCACGGTCACCTGCTCCGTCCCGACGATCTCCTTCACGACGGGGTCAGCCAGTGCGAGCTGTCCGAGCCGCACCAGGTCGGTCGCCGTCGAGCGGTTCGCGGGGTCGAGGCCGGTCGGCTCGTGGATCGTCGTGTCGTCCAGCCCGTGCTCGTCCAGCCAGGCCGAGGCGGCGCGCTCGTAGCCGTCCATCGACCCGAAGGCCCACAGCGCGAGTGCACCGGCGTAGTTGTTCGCCGACTTCATGAGCATGACCTGCATGGTCTGGTGCTCGGACAGCCGCAGGCCGTCCGGCATCGGCGCCACCTCGCCGTTCTGCGCCAGGTACTCGGCGTAGAGCGCCTGCATCTGCGCGTCGAAGCGGATCGTCGGGCCGGACTCCCCGCGGTCGAGCGGTCGCGCATCGAGCACGACCAGGGCCGTCACGACCTTGGTGATGCTCGCGATCGAGCGGGCCTTCGTGTCCCCGCTGGTGCGGAGGCTCTCCGGGAACCCGGTGGCCTGGACCGCGGTCGCCCCGTAGCCCGGGAACCGCAGGTCCGGCAGGGTCGAGGTCGGGGCGGAGTACTTCGTCGTGGTGGCGCTCGCCGGCGCGAACGGCACGACGGCGACGGCCACCAGGTACCCGACGGCGAGCAGGAGCACCGCGACGACGCCGATCGTCACGGGCCTCCTGACGGCGGAGCGGGGGCTGCGGACGACACGGGGCACGGGAACCGAGGGTACCGGGCAGTCCCGGAGTGCCGGCCGACAGCGAGCCGCCGGTCGTCCCCCGACCGTCGTGTGACGAACACGTAAAACATCGCGCTCCGGGATCCGTGCGTCGCCCGGCAGCCCCTAGCGTGCTGGACATGCACCACGGAACCACCCCGGGCGCCACGCGTGGCGGCCGCACCACCGCCCCGTCCACCGGCCCGGCCACCGACCCGGCCGAGGGCACGACGACCGCACCGGGCCCGGCTCCGGCCCCCGCTCCGGTGCTCCAGCCCGGCACCGGCCCGGTCCGGTCGTCGCGGTACCTGCCGGCCGAGGCCGACCAGGTGCTCTGGGGACGGCTCCCGAACGGCGACGACCGCCCGGTCGTGACGCTCGCTCCCGGTGACGACCTGACGATCGACACCGTGAGCCACGAGGGGCTCCTGCCGGACCAGGGCAGTGACCCCGTCGCCTTCTTCGGCCGCCACGGCGTCGCGCCGGAGCACGTGCTCGCCGACGCGGTCGCGATCGCCCGGACCGGTCGCCGCGACCCGGAGCGGGACGGCCCGCACGTGGTCACCGGGCCGATCGCCGTCGACGGTGCCGAGCCGGGCGACGTCCTGACCATGACCGTGCTCGAGACGCTCCCCCGCGTGCCGTACGGCGTGGTGTCGAACCGGCACGGCCGCGGGGCCCTGCACGGCGAGTACCCGGTCGACGGGCGCACCGTCAGCGTCTTCGCCGACGTGGTGCCCGCCGATGACGGGCCCGGCGACGACCGGCTCCTCGGACGCATCCCGCTCACCGAGCGCGGCGACCGGTACGCCCGGTTCCCGCTCGCGCCCTTCCTCGGCATCATGGGCGTCGCGACCCCCGGGGAGCGGCTGCACTCGGTCCCGCCCGGACGTCACGGCGGCAACATCGACGTCAACCTGCTGCAGGCCGGTGCGCAGCTCCACCTGCCGGTCCTCGTGCCGGGTGCCCTGGCCTACGTCGGCGACCCGCACTTCGCACAGGGGGACGGCGAGGTCGCGCTCACCGCCATGGAGGCCTCCCTCCGTGCGACGGTGCGCTTCGACGTCACGCCGGCCGCCGAGGCAGCGCAGCAGTTCGGGGAGCTCGTCTGGCCGCTCGTCGAGACGCGGGACCACCTGGTGCCGACCGGACTCGACCCTGACCTCGACGAGGCCGTCCGGGCCTGCGTCCGGCACGCGATCGCGATCCTGGGCGCGCGGTACGGCATGGAACCGCACCTGGCGTACGCCTACCTCAGCGCGGCGACGGACTTCGACGTGTCGCAGGTGGTCGACCTGGTGACCGGGGCGCACGCCCGCATCCGCAAGGCCGACTTCGCGGACGTCCGGTGACGGCCGCGGCACGGCCGATCGACGGTCCGTCGGCACCGACCGGACTCCTCGACGCCCTCGACGCCTACGAACGGGCACTCGCCGACGACGACCTCGCGGCGCTCGACGACGCGTTCGTCCGCTCCGCCGACACCCTGCGCGGCGACGACCGCGGCCTGCTCGTCGGGCACGACGCGATCAGCACCTTCCGCGGTGCGCGGGGTGGAGTAGCACCGCGCCACCTGTCCCGCACCGAGGTCCGGGTGCTCGCCGAGGACCTCGCCCTCGTCGTCTCCGTCGCCGCGTTCCGCGACGGCGGCTCGGGTCTGCAGACCCAGCTCTGGCGCCGTCAGGCCGACACGTGGCGCATCGAGGCGGCACACGTCACCGGGCGGACCCGACCCCTCGACACCACCGTGTGGCGCGTCGTCGGCGACCCGCTCCTCCCGCCGACCGGCCGCGGCCGTCTCGACGGCGCCACGGTGGCGGTCAAGGACCTGTACGCCGTCGCCGGCCACCGCGTCGGGGCCGGCAACCCGACGTACCTGCAGGAGTCCGTGCCCGTCCCCGCCTCCGCAGCGGCGGTCGCCGCCCTCCTCGACGCCGGCGCGTCGGTCCGCGGCATCGCGCGGACGGACGAGTTCGCCTACGCGCTGACCGGACGCAACGAGCACCACGGCACCCCGCCGAACGGCGCCGACCCGTCGCGTGTGCCGGGAGGCTCGTCCAGCGGATCAGCGTCGGCCGTCCGTTCCGGGGTGGCGGACGTCGGACTCGGCACGGACACCGCGGGATCGCTGCGGATCCCCGCCTCGTACCAGGGGCTCTGGGGCCTGCGGACGACCCACGGCGTCGTCGACCGCGCCGGACTGCTGCCGCTCGCGCCGTCGTTCGACACCGTCGGGTGGCTGACCAGGGACGCCGACACCATGGTCCGTGCCCTCGACGCCTCGGTGCCGCACGGGTCGCACCCCGTGTCGGAGGCCGGGGCGCCGGTCGTGCTCGCGGAGTTCCTCGCCGCCGCGGACCCGGCGACGCAGGACGCCGTCCACGCCGTCGTCGGTGACCTGCCGGTCGTGACGCTCGACGACCTCGGGCTCCCCGCGCTCGAGGACCTCCGCGAGCTCCTGCGGCTCGTGCAGGGTGCCGAGGCGACGGCGGCGCACGGGAAGTGGATCGCGGCCCACCCCGGCGCCCTCGGGGCCGTCGTCGGGCAGCGGTTCGCCGCGGCCGCCGCGAACCCGCCGGACCTCGTCGCGGAGGCCCTCCGGCGCTTCCCCGGGGTCCGAGAAGCGATCCGAGCGGCCCTGGTCGACCGGGTGCTCGTCACGCCGACCGCTCCGGGCCCGGCCCCGTCGCTCGGCGCCGGCGCGGAGGAGCTCGAGCGCGTCCGCACCGCGACGACCACCATGACGGCGCTCGCGAGCGTGGGCGGGGTGCCCTCCCTGAGCGTGCCGGGGCTCACCGTCGACGGCGCACCCGTCGGCCTGTGCCTGACCGGCGGGACCGGCACCGACCGAGCACTGGTGACCACGGCGGACCGCTGGCTGCGCGACGGGGTCGGCACGAGTCTCCCGGCCGGCGCTGCCTGAAGCGGTACGCCGGGCCGTCGACGAGCGGTCAGCTGGTCAGGTGGTCGGACGTGCAGCGCGCTGCGCGTGCGTGACCGCCCAGAGCCCCACGGCGCTCGCCGCCGCGACGTTGAGCGAGTCGACGCCGTGCGCCATCGGGATGCGGACCGTCGTGTCGGCGGAGGCGATCGCGGCGTCGGTCAGGCCCTGCCCCTCCGTGCCCATCACGAGCGCGACCCGCTCGGGGACGTCGGCGACGAACGCGTCCAGGTCGACCGAGCGGTCGTTGAGCGCCATCGCGGCGAGGTGGAAGCCCTGCGCGCGGAGTTCCTCGCCGGCGGCCGGCCACTCCCCGATGCGGGTCCACGGCACCTGGAGCACCGTGCCCATGCTCACCCGGACACTCCGGCGGTACAGGGGGTCCGCGCAGCGCGGGCTCACCAGGACCGCGTCCGCCCCGAGGCCGGCGACGCTGCGGAACACCGCGCCGACGTTGGTGTGGTCGACGACGTCCTCGAGCACCACGACGACCTTCGCGTCCCGGACCACGTCGGCCACCGACGGCAGCTCCGGTCGGTGCATCGCGGCGAGGGCACCCCGGTGCATCCGGAAGCCGGTGAGGTCCTCGAGCAGCGCATCCGGTCCGACGAAGACCGGGCCGTCGTGGTCCGCCACCAGGGGCAGCACGCTGTCGAGCCACTTCTCCTGCACGATGACGCTCCGCGGGACGTGCCCGGCGCGGACCGCGCGCTCGATGACCGTGTTCGACTCGGCGATGTACAGCCCGCCCTCGGGCTCCGTGACCCGCCGCAGCGCCACGTCGGTGAGCCGGGCGAAGTCGTCGAGTCGGGGGTCGTCGAGGGAGTCGATGCGGACGGGGTGCACGGGGCTCGTTTCGTGGGAAGGCGGCTGGGCGTTCGGCTGTTGAGGGTACCGTGGACGACGTGCTGACCGACCCGATGACGGACGAGCTCGACCGCGTCGTGGAGCTGCTGACGGGCAAGCGCGTCGCCGTGCTCTCCGGCGCCGGGCTGAGCACCGACTCCGGCATCCCCGACTACCGCGGCGCGGGCCGGGTGGTGCGGAAGCCGATGACCTTCCAGGAGTTCCGCTCCGACCCGGCGAAGCGCCAGCGCTACTGGGCCGGTTCGCACCTGGGGTGGCGTACCTTCGCCGCCGCCCGGCCGAACACCGGTCACCGCGCGCTCGCCGCCCTCGAGGACGCCGGCATCGTCACCGGGGTCGTCACGCAGAACGTCGACGGCCTGCACCTCCGTGCCGGGTCCCGGCGGGTCGTGGAGATCCACGGCTCGATGGACCGCGCGGTCTGCCTGACGTGCGGGCAGGTGTTCTCGCGTGCCGACCTCGCCGGTGTGCTCGACCGCGAGAACCCCTGGATCGACGAGCCGGGCACGGTGCAGCTGCAGCCGGACGGCGACGTCGAGATCACCGACGTGGAGCGCTTCCGGGTGCCCGACTGCTCGGTGTGCGGCGGGGTGCTCAAGCCGGACGTCGTGTTCTTCGGCGAGTTCGTGCCCGCCGAGAAGTTCCGCGAGGCCGTCTCGATCGTCGCGGACGCCGACGCGCTGCTCGTCGTGGGCTCGTCGCTCACCGTGAACTCCGGCGTCCGACTGGTCGACCACGCCACCCGGCGGAAGCTCCCGGTCGTCATCGTGAACCGGGGAGCCACCCGCAGCGACCGGCGCGCGGTGGTGAAGCTCGACGCCGGCACGACGGAGACACTCGAGGCCCTGGCCGCGCGGCTCGTCCCGTCCGCCGCGGTGTCGGCTGCACCGGCGCCGTCCGCTGCGGAGTCGTCCGCTCCGGTGTCGGCTGCTCCGGTGTCGGCTGCTCCGGAGCGCTCTGGCAGGATCGACGGGTGACGACGCTCCTCACCCTGGTCCGGCACGGCGAGACCGACTGGAACGCGCAGCGGCGCATCCAGGGATCGACCGACATCCCCCTCAACGACACCGGGCGTTCCCAGGCCGCGGCCACCGCGCTGCTCCTCGGTCGCCGACGGTTCGACGCGGTCGTCGCGTCACCGCTGTCACGCGCGTTCGAGACCGGCGCGATCATCGCCCGCCGCCTCAGGTTGCCGGAGCCGACCACCCACCCGGGTCTCGCGGAGCGCTCGTACGGCGAGGCCGAGGGGCTCACCGACACCGAGGTCGCCCAGCGCTACCCGCACGACGACGTCCCCGGACGGGAGTCCCGCTCCGCGCTGCTCGCACGGGCGACCGAGACGCTGGCCGAGATCGCCGTCCGCTTCGACGCGGGGTCGGTCGTGGTCGCCACGCACGGTGCCGTCATCCGGGCCGTCGTCAACGCCGCGGCTCCCGGCACGGCGGACCGGTACACGACGCCGATCCGCAACGGGTCCGTGCACTCCTTCCGCTGGGACCCCGAGCGGTTCCGTGCCGAGCTCGTCCGCTTCGACGACCCGCTCGACGAGGTCTCGGAGCAGACGGACGATGAGTCCTTCGCCGAGCAGAACCCGCTCGAGCGCCGGTAGCGCGGGCGGCGGCCCGTCGCGCACGGTGGACCGGTACCGGACGGTGGACCGGTACCGGACCGTTACCTGCGGCTCCGCGAGCGCGGGGGCCCGCTCGGACTAGGCTCCGGTCCACGGGCGGCCCGACCACCGTCCGGTGGTGCTCGCACCCGTGCGCGAGGAGGGGCCGTGACGAACCAGGGACCGGTGGACGACCGAGTCGACTCGTCCGACGACCTCGACCGGGCGTTCGGCCCGGACACGGCCTCCGTCACCCGGCCGTCCACCGGCCAACGACTCCGACGCGGCACCGTCATCACGCTGTCCTTCGTCGCGGTCGGCGTCGTCATCGCCGTCGTCCTGTCGACGATCGTCGGCAGCATCCAGACCGGGGTCGGCGGGGTGTTCCCGCGACCCCAGGCAGCGCTCGACCGGTTCCGGACCGCGGCGGCCGACGTACCGGGCGTGCTCGCCGTCCGTGACGAGGAGACCACGCGCGACTCCCTCGCGGCCTACCGGGTGTCCGCCGTCGTCGAGGCGTCACCGGACCTGTCGCCCGGTCAGCAGGTCGACCTCGTCCGCGCCCTGAGCGCCGCGGCGGCCGACGCGGACGGCAGCGGAGTCGTCGTGTCGGCGGAGGCCCGCTTCGACACCCTGGTGGTCGGGGTCACGACGGACGCCGAGGTCACGCGACAGCGGCTCGAGGTCGCTCGCTCGGTCGCGGCGATCGGCGGGGTCGTCGCGGTGCGCAGCGACTGGGGTCCGGGGGCACCGTCGGACGAGCCGGACGCGCAGCGCGTCGAGCTCGCCACGGTCGGCACCGGTGTGGCCCTCGCCGCGATCATGGACGTCGCACAACGTGAGACGCACGGGGTCTTCCCCGGCGCCGAGGTGACCTCGCGTCAGCCGTCCTGACGACACCGCTGCTGTCGGTCCTGCACCGCGCGCTCGACGGCCCGGGTCACCTGTTCTGCCGAGTCCTGCCACCGGAACCGGGCCGCCCGCTCGAGCGAGGCCCGCGATGCCTCGTCCCAGCGGTCCTCGAGTCGCCGCACCGCCGCTGCCACCGCGGACGGCGACGACGGGTCGAAGTACTCGGCGGCGTCCCCGCCGATCTCGCGGAAGATCGGGACGTCGCTGACGACCACCGGGGTCCCCACACCCATCGCCTCGACGAGGGGGATGCCGAAGCCCTCGTCGAACGAGGCCGTCGCCAGCGCCGTCGCCCCGCGCAGGGTCGCCAGGTACTCGTCGTCGGAGGCACCGTCGTGGAAGACGATCGCCCCGGGCGGCGCCAGGGCCTCGAGCCGTCGTCGGTCCGCGTCGGACACCCGCGACATGCAGTGCAGCGTCCAGTCGGCTCCGAGCAGGGGCAGTGCGGCCGCGAGCGTCTCGACGTTCTTGTACGGCATGAACGACCCCATGTAGACGAGCGTCCGCGCGCGGCTCCCGTCGGGCTCGCGGGGCACGGCCGGGTCGGCCGCGTTGTACGCCACCGTGACGGGGCGCTTCGTCAGACGGTGTCGCTCGATGAGCCCCGCGGTGGTCTCGGACACCGTCACGACGCCGTCCGCGCCGTTCAGCAGCAGGCGTTGCGGCGCCCAGCTCAGGTGGAAGAGCCGCCAACCGAGCCGGATCGGCCACGAGAACTCCCGCGGAGGCGTGCGGTTCCGGTAGTAGATGAGGTCGTGCAGCGTGAGCACGAGGGCGTAGCGGCGGCCGCGGGACCCCATGGTCTGCATCGGTGAGAAGACCGCGTCGAGACCGAGCCGGTTCACCGTCCGGGCCACGAGCGGCTCCCCCGCGTCCGTCGGGGCCGGGATGCGTTCCCACGGGATGCCGTCGGGCAGCGACGCGAGCTGCCGTTCGTCGTGCACGAGCAGGACGTGGTCGTGCCGGTCGGGCAGGTGCGCGACGACGCCGGCGGTGAAGCGGCTGATGCCGTCGTGCCGACCGATCCGGACGTACCGGCAGTCGATGCCGATCTGCAGGCGCCTCACGACGCGGACTCCCCCGGGGTGCCGTCGGCCGACGGTGACGCCGCCGACGTGTCGGGAGCCTGCTGCGGTGCGGTGGACCTCGTCCTGCGCGGGTTCCCACGTCCGGCACGACGGCGGGCCGTCGGCTCGGCCATGCGACGGAGCACCGCGTCGGTGGCGGCTCCGGGCGTCTCGTAGTGCACGAGGTGTCCCACGTCGGGCACCACGACGAGCTCGGCGTCGCGGAGTCGGGAAGCGAGTGCACGCTGCTCGGGCAGCGCCGTGATGTCGTCGTGCTCCGCGGCGACCAGCAGCACGGGGACGTCGATGCGGTCGGCGTACTCGGACACGTCGTGCGTGACCGAGGTGCGGAACGCCTCGAGCACGCTCGTGCGGTCCGCGAACGCCGAGAAGTACCGGTCGTGCTGGTCGTGCACCCATCGCCGCAGGTCGCGGTCGCGTGACTTCAGCATGGCGAGGCTCATCGCCCGCACGATCGCGCGGTTCCGGAGCAGCCCGAGTCCGAGCGGCCTGGGGAGCACCGCGCCGGCCCGGTAGTAGCCGATCGCGATGCCGGTGCCGACGGCCCGGGGGCCCTGCAGCGCGGGTGCCGCGATCGGGTTCACCAGCACGAGCAGCCGGGTGTCGAGGCCGGCCGCGACGGTGGCCGCCGTGACGATCGACCCGAAGGAGTGTCCGAGCACCACGGTCTCGGGACCCAGGGCGAGTGCGCGGTGGAACCCGGTGAGCCACCCGACGTAGGCGTCGACGTCGGAGACCGGCAGCGGGTCGGAGATCCCGAAGCCGGGCAGGTCGGGGACGACCACGCGGACGCCCCGGAGGTGGGCGGCGATCGTCTCGAGCCCGTGGTGGTCGCCGCGGAACCCGTGCACGGCGAGGACCGTCTCGGTCGCGTCGGCCGGCCCGTACTCCCAGTAGTGCGTGGTGCGGCCGTCGAGGGTCACGGCCCGGTGCACGACCGGTGTCGCGGCGACGAGCGACTGGTACGGGGAGATCACGGGTGGTTGCATCGCGGCCAGTCTACGAAGCGGCGACCGGGCGGGGTGCGTCCCGCGCCCCGCTGTGGAGGACGACGGACGGGAGGGACGCTGTGGAGGGGTGTCGCGCCTCCCGTCCGGCCACGTGACGCGGTCGTCACGGCGACCCGCGGACAGCAGCAGGAGCACGCGCCTACTGTGGCCGTGGTCGGGCCACGCCGCCGGCCCGCCGACGACGAGGAGCACGCTTGACCTTCACGGCCCCGATCCAGCTGCCCGGCCTGACCCTGGACCCGCAGTGGTACAAGCGCTCGGTCTTCTACGAGTGCATGATCCGCTCGTTCGTCGACTCGAACGGCGACGGTATCGGGGACATCCAGGGCGTCATCGGCAAGCTCGACTACCTGCAGTGGCTCGGCGTCGACGCCATCTGGCTGCCGCCGTTCTTCCAGTCGCCGATGCGCGACGGCGGGTACGACATCTCCGACTACCGGGCGATCCTGCCCGAGTTCGGCACGCTCGACGACTTCCGCGAGCTCGTCACGAAGTCGCACGAGCGGAACATGCGCATCGTCATCGACATGGTGATCAACCACACCTCCGACCAGCACGAGTGGTTCCAGCAGTCCCGCGAGGACCCGGACGGCCCCTACGGCGACTTCTACGTGTGGCGTGACACCGACGAGCACTACGAGAACATCCGCATCATCTTCGTGGACACCGAGGAGTCGAACTGGACCTTCGACCCGGTCCGCCGGCAGTTCTTCTTCCACCGGTTCTTCTCGCACCAGCCCGACCTCAACTTCGAGAACCCGGCCGTGGTCGAGGCCGTCTACGACGTCGTGCGGCACTGGCTCGACCTCGGTGTGGACGGGCTGCGGCTCGACGCCATCCCCTACCTCTTCGAGTCCGAGGAGGGCAACGGCGAGGGCGAGCCGGAGACCCACGAGTTCATCAAGAAGCTCCGGGCCATGGTCGACGACGAGTACCCCGGGCGTGTCCTGCTCGCCGAGGCGAACCAGTGGCCGCGTGAGACCGCCGCGTTCTTCGGCACCGACGAGGAGCCGGAGTGCCACATGGCGTTCGACTTCCCGGTGATGCCGCGCATCTTCTACTCGCTGCGCGCGCAGCACGCCGCCGAGCTCAAGGCGATCCTGTCCGAGACGCTCGACGTCCCCGAGAAGGCCGCGTGGGGGGTGTTCCTCCGCAACCACGACGAGCTCACGCTCGAGATGGTCAGCGAGGAGTACCGCCAGGCGATGTACGGCTGGTACGGCTACGACCCGCGCATGCGGTCGAACATCGGCATCCGTCGTCGTCTCGCTCCCCTGCTCGACAACTCACGGGCCGAGCTCGAGCTCATCCACGCCCTGCTGTTCTCGCTGCCCGGGTCGCCGTTCCTGTACTACGGGGACGAGATCGGCATGGGCGACAACATCTGGCTGCCGGACCGCGACTCCTCGCGCACGCCGATGCAGTGGACCCCGGACCGCAACGCGGGCTTCTCGACCGCCGACCCGGGCAAGCTGTACCTGCCGGTCGTGCAGTCGCTCGTCTACAACTACGCGCAGGTCAACGTCGAGGCGCAGCTCGCCCAGTCCCGCTCCCTGCTGCACTGGGTCCGCAACGTCATCCACGTCCGCAAGGCGCACCCGGTCTTCGGCCTGGGCTCGCTGCACGTGCAGGACACCACCAACGACTCGGTGCTCGCGTTCGTCCGGTCGTGGGAGGGGGCCGGGCAGCAGTTCGGCCCGTCCGCCGAGGACGTGCTCTGCGTGTTCTCCTTCGCCACCAACCCGACGTCGGTGACGATCTCGGCGCCGGAGTTCGCCGGACGGCCGCTGTACGACCTGTTCGGCGGCGGGTCGTTCCCCGCGTTCGACGAGGACGGCAACGTCACCCTCACCATGGGGACGCAGTCGTTCTACTGGCTGCACGTGGGCGCGCCGGTCGGCGTGTAGCGAGCGTCGGCGGGCGGCCGCCGGTCGGGGGCGACCGTCCGTCGGAGGGCGGCCGTCCGTCAGAGGGCCACCGTCCGTCGGAAGGCGGCCGTCCGTCGGAGGGCGACCGTCCGTCAGAGGGCGACCGTCCGTCGGGGAGGCGCTGCCGGCCTGGAGGCTCGACTCGCCCCCGCCGGGTGGCTCACCACCGGCTCGTCGCCGCGTCCGGCGCATCGACCGGGGTGCACCGGCCGCGCTCGTCGATCAGGACGCGGGCGGGTCGCGGCGTGCCCGCCAGGCGGGTCGCGTGGAGCGTGTCGGACCGTCCCGTTAGCCTCGTGCCGTGACGTACTCCCCAGCAGCGCTCGACACGCCCGCACCCGCCGCCCCGGCCGTGCAGGACCTGAGCGGTCGTCCCTGGTGGCACGCGCTCGGCGTGTTCGACCTCGAGACCACCGGCGTCGACGTCGAGACCGCCCGCATCGTCACGGCGCACGTCGGCCTGATCGACATGACCGGACGCTCCATCGCGGAGGGTGCCTGGATCGCCGATCCCGGGATCGCGATCCCCGAGGGCGCTGCCGCCGTGCACGGCTACACGACCGAGCGCGCCCAGGCCGAGGGGCGCCCGGCCGGCGAGGTCGTCGCCGAGATCGTGGCAGCGGTCGAGGCCGTGTTCGCGCGCGGCATCCCGCTCGTGATCTACAACGCTCCGTACGACCTGACGGTGCTCGACCGCGAGGCCCGACGGCACGGCATCGCCTCCCCCGTCATCGGCAACGTCGTCGACCCGCTCGTGATGGACAAGGCGCTCGACACCTACCGCAAGGGCAAGCGCACGCTCGAGGCAGCGTCCGAGCTCTACGGCGTGACGTTGTCCGACGCCCACGACGCCGCCGCGGACGCGATCGCTGCCGGGCGTGTCGCGCAGGCCATCGCGGCGAAGTACCCGGAGGAGCTCGGCGTCTCCGCCGAGGAGCTGCACCGCAAGCAGGTCGGCTGGTGTGCCGAGCAGGCCACCTCGTTCCAGGACTACATGCGGAAGAAGCGCGACCCTTCGTTCACCGCCGACGGTCGCTGGCCGCACCGCAACGGCTCGTAGCGCCGCGGTCGCCGCGGCGCCGTCGCCGCGCCGCCACTGAGCCGGTGTTGCCGCGCCGGCGCTGGGCCGCTGGGCCGCTGTCGCTACGCTGGCGCTCAGCCGCCGCTGAGCCGCCCTGCGAGCGGTGCCGCGCATCGGCGCTCCCGGCCAGCGTCGGGCGCCGGCGCCCGGCACCCGCTGCGGTCCCGCAGAACCGGAAGCACGTCGCGCCGTGGAACCACGTGGTGCGACGTGCTCTTCGTGGTGCGCGGGCATCGCGCACCACGGCCCGTGCACCGCGGCCTGTGCACCGCGGCGGCGTCGCACGGTGCGCTGCCGGCCGTCGGGCGGCGCGACGCTGCCACCTCGACCGGCGAGCGTTCCCGGCGGTCCCACACCGAGCCTCCCGGCCGTGACCGCGGCTCGCGCCCGCAGTACGCGCACAGCCGGACGCACCTCGAACCACGTGAACGCCTGGCGCGACGTGCTTCGTGTTGCGCGCGAGCACCACGCGCCACGGCGCGACAGCACGACGACGCCGTGCGCGCATGCTGGACGCCGCGCCCGCGCCCGCGCCCGCGCCCGCGCCGCCCGTGCGCCGTCGTGCCCCGTCCCGGATGCTGCGCCCCGGTGTGCCGGGGTGCCGCATCCGCAGCAGGGCGCGTCTCGCGTTCTCACCGACCACAACGCGCCGTACCCGGACCCGGCGCCCCACCCCGACCCCGACCATCCGCGCAACGCAGAACGGGCGGCCCTCCCGAAGGAGGACCGCCCGTCCGAGCGCGAACGCAGACTTACTTGCTGAAGCCCTTGAAGCGCTGGTTGAACTTCTCGACGCGACCGGCCGAGTCGAGGATGCGCTGCTTGCCCGTGTAGAACGGGTGCGACGCCGACGAGATCTCGACGTCGATGACCGGGTAGGTCGCACCGTCGAGCTCGATGGTCTTGTCGCTGGTCGCGGTCGAACGCGTCAGGAACGTCTCACCGGAGGCCAGGTCGCGGAAGACGATGGCGTTGTACTCGGGGTGGGTGTCGGTCTTCATGGAGATTCCTCGGTTGGAGATGGTGGGAGATGCGCGGACGGCCGGTTCGAGCGGACTCGATCGGGACCCCCGCGCGGGAAGTCTGCGGCGTGCGCCAGCCGTCCACGTTACCAGACGACGGGCAGGATCGGGAGCGTCAGGCCGCGCGCGCCGTGTACCGACCGGCGTCCTTCGACACGGTCAGCTCCACGCCGAAGGCCTGGGACAGCGTGGGAGCCGTCAGGACCTCGTCGATGGGACCGGCGGCCTGGATCCCACCGTCGGCGAGCACGAGGGCGTGCGTGAAGCCCTCGGGGATCTCCTCCACGTGGTGGGTGACGATGACGATCGCCGGCGAGTCGCTGCTCTGCGCGTAGCCGCCGAGCGTGCGCACCAGGCTCTCGCGCGCACCGAGGTCGAGCGAGGCAGCCGGCTCGTCGAGGAACAGCACCTCGGGATCGGTCATCACGGCGCGCGCGATCTGCACGCGCTTCTGCTCGCCGTCGCTCAGCTCACCGAACGTGCGGTCGGTGAAGTCACCGAGGCCCCACTCGTCGAGCACACGCTGGGCGCGGCGGACGTCGAGCTCCTCGTACTCCTCGTTCCAGCGACCGGTGACCGAGTACGCGGCGGTGAGCACGACGTCGACGACCTTCTCGGTCACCGGGATCCGGCGGGCGAGGGCGGTCGACGCGAAGCCGATGCGCGGGCGCAGCTCGAACAGGTCCGCGCCGCCGAGCTCGGTGCCGAGCACCTCGACACTGCCCGACGTCGGGAACGTCTGGGCACCGGCCACCTGCAGCAGCGTGGTCTTGCCGGCGCCGTTGGCACCGAGCACCACCCAGCGTTCGTCGTCCTGCACCTCCCACGAGATCCCGTCGAGGATGGTGGCCCCGTTGCGGACCACGGAGACGTCTGACAAGCGCACGACCGAGGGCATGGCTCCAGCCTACGGCTTCCGGGCGAGCACCTCGTCGTAGACCTGCCGCGTGCGGTGCGCGATCGCGTCCCACGTGAACTCGCTCTCGACGCGGAGGCGTCCTGCGCGTCCCATGAGCTTGGCGAGCCCCTCGTCGGCCAGGACCTCGTCCAGCGTCCGGGCGAGGTCGGCCACGAAGCGGTCCGGGTCGTTCGGCGTGCCGGTGCCGTCCTGTGCCTGGTCGATCGGGACGATGCGCCCGGTCAGCCCGTCGGCGACGACCTCGGGGATGCCGCCCGTGCGCGTGCCGACCACGGGGATGCCACAGGCCATGGCCTCGAGGTTGACGATGCCGAGCGGCTCGTAGATCGACGGGCAGACGAACACGGTCCCCGACGACAGGACGTTCACGACCTCCTGGTGGGAGAGCATCCGGTCGATCCAGACCACACCGTCGCGCTCCGCGCGCAGGGACTCGACGAGTCCGGTCACCTCGGCCATGATCTCCGGCGTGTCCGGAGCGCCCGCGCACAGCACGATCTGCACGTCCGACGGCAGCGACGCCACCGCGCGGAGCAGGTACGGCAGGCCCTTCTGCCGGGTGATCCGGCCGACGAACACGACCGAGCGGCGCGAAGGGTCGATGCCGAGCGCGCGCACGGCGTCCTCGTCGACGGTCGGCTTCCACTCGTCGATGTCGATGCCGTTGTAGACGACGTGGACCTTCGCCGGGTCGATGGACGGGTAGGAGCGCAGGATGTCCGCCCGCATGGCCTTCGACACCGCGATCACGCCGTCGGCCTGCTCGAACGCCTCACGTTCCATCCAGCTCGACAGGCGGTAGCCGCCCCCGAGCTGCTCGGCCTTCCACGGGCGTAGTGGCTCGAGGCTGTGGGCCGTGACCACGTGCGGGATGCCGTGGGTGAGCTGCGCGATGCGCCCCGCGGCGTTGGCGTACCAGGTGTGGGAGTGCACCAGGTCGGCGCCCGCGACGTCGGCGGCGATGCGGACGTCGGTACCGAGCGCCTGGAGCGCGCCGTTCGCGTCCTCGAGGCCCTCGGGCGTGCGGTACGCCCACACGCCCTCCTCGTCACGGAACGCCCCGAAGGCGCGCACCCGGACGTCCGTGTCCGTCCCCGACCGCAGCGCAGCCGTGAGCTCGGCCACGTGGACACCCGCTCCGCCGTAGACCTCCGGCGGATACTCCCTGGTCAGTAGATCGACTCGCACGGACTCAACGTAACGGGTTCGCCGTCCGGACGCCTACTGTGAACCACATGGCACCAAAGAAGGTATTCGGCATCGTCCTCGCCGGCGGCGAGGGCAAGCGGCTCATGCCGCTCACGGCCGATCGCGCGAAGCCCGCCGTCCCGTTCGGCGGCAACTTCCGTCTCATCGACTTCGCGCTCTCCAACCTCGTGAACTCCGGGTTGCAGAAGATCGTCGTCCTGACCCAGTACAAGTCGCACAGCCTCGACCGTCACGTGGCCGAGACCTGGCGCATGGAGGGGCTCCTCGGGTCCTACGTCGCGTCGGTGCCGGCGCAGCAGCGACTCGGCAAGCGGTGGTTCGCCGGTTCGGCGGACGCGATCCTGCAGTCCCTCAACCTGCTCCGCGACGAGCGCCCGGACATCGTGGTCGTGGTCGGTGCGGACCACGTCTACCGGATGGACTTCCACCAGATGATCGAGGCGCACATCGCCTCCGGCCGCAGTGCCACGGTCGCGGCGATCCGGCAGCCGATCGGCCTCGCGGACCAGTTCGGCGTCATCCAGGTGGACCAGGACGACCCGACCAAGATCGACGCGTTCCTCGAGAAGCCGAAGGACGCCGTCGGCCTGGCCGACTCGCCCGACGAGATCCTCGCGTCGATGGGCAACTACGTGTTCAACGCCGACGCCCTCGTCGACGCGGTGCTCCGCGACGGCCAGATCGACTCGAGCAAGCACGACATGGGCGGCGACATCGTCCCCGACTTCGTGGCCCGCGGCGACGCCGGCGTCTACGACCTGCAGCGCAACGACGTGCCCGGCTCGAACGACCGCGACCGGTACTACTGGCGCGACGTGGGGACGATCGACTCGTTCTTCGACGCCCACATGGACCTCATCGCGCCGGTCCCGGTCTTCAACCTGTACAACCAGGACTGGCCGATCTTCAACCAGCAGACGAACCTGCCGCCGGCGAAGTTCGTCCGCGACGCGAACGGCAACACCGGCTCGACGGTCGACTCGATCGTGGCGCTCGGGTGCCTGCTCTCCGGCGCCCAGGTGGAGCGCAGCGTCATCGGCCCGTGGTGCGGGATCGACTCGGGCGCGAAGGTCCTCGACTCCATCGTGTTCGAACGGGCGTCCATCGGCGCCGGTTCGGTCGTGAACCGCGCGATCCTCGACAAGGACGTGGTCATCGCGCCCGGTGCGCAGGTCGGCGTCGACCGTGAGACCGACGAGGCCCGCGGCTTCACCGTCACGGAGTCCGGCATCACGGTCGTCGGCAAGGGCGTCCGCGTCGAGGCCTAGTCCGGGACGGTCGCCGAGTCCGGGCTGCACCTACCGACGTCGGCAAGGGCGTCCGCGTCGAGGCCTGACCCCACCGCACCGGCCTGGAGGCGCGGCTGACGTCACAGACGTCGGCCGCGCCTCCTGCTGTCGGTACCGTTGGTCCGTGCCACGCTTCCTCGTCGTCCTCGATGCCGACTCCACGCTGCTCGAGGACGAGGTCATCGAACTGCTCGCCGACCACGCCGGGACCCGGCCACAGGTGCAGGCGGTGACGGAGCGCGCCATGCGCGGCGAGATCGACTTCGCCGAGAGCCTCCGGGAGCGGGTCGCCACCCTGGCGGGCCTCCAGGCCGACGTCTGCACCCGCGCGCAGCAGGCGGTCCGCGTCACGCGCGGAGCCGAGGAGCTCGTCCGGGGCGTCCACGCCGCAGGCGGCACGGTCGGCGTCGTGTCCGGCGGCTTCCACGAGGTGCTCGACCCCTTCGCCGCGCGGCTCGGCCTCGACCACTGCCGGGCGAACCGTCTCGAGGTGGTCGACGGCGTGCTCTCCGGTCGGGTCCTCGGTGACGTCGTCGACGCCGAGGCGAAGGCCGAGACCCTGCGTGCGTGGGCCGGGGCGGACGACGTCCCGCTGTCGCGCACGGTCGCGGTCGGCGACGGCGCCAACGACCTGGTCATGATGGGTGTCGCCGCCCTGGGCGTGGCCTTCGACGCGAAGCCGCTGGTGCGCGAGCGGGCGGACGTGGCGGTCGTCGACCGCGACCTGTCCGCGGTGCTCGCGACGCTGGGCCTGCGGGGCTGAGCCACACGCGCCGCGGAGCCGGGTCTCGCCTCCGCGGACACGTTCGCGGACTCCACGTCGCGAACGTGTCCGCCCAGCCGAGCCTCGAGGACGGTCCGAGCGGGCCGCCGGTCGGTGTCCGGGGCTAGTGACCCATCCCGAGACCGCCGTCGACCGGGATCACCGCACCCGAGACGTACCCGGCACCGTCGCTCGCCAGGAAGAGCGTGGCGTCGGCGACGTCGTCGACCGTGCCGTAGCGCGCCGCCGGGATCTGCTTCTTGAACTCGGCCTGCAGCTCCTCGGGCAGGGCCGCGGTCATGTCGGTCTGGATGAACCCCGGCGCGACGACGTTCGCCGTGATGCCGCGCGACCCGAGCTCGCGCGTGATCGAGCGGGCCATGCCGACCAGGGCAGCCTTGGACGAGGCGTAGTTGACCTGACCGACCTGGCCGTAGGCGCCCACGACGCTCGACATGAGCACGATGCGGCCGAACTTCGCCTTCATCATCCCCTTGGTCGCGCGCTTGACGACCCGGAACGTGCCGGTCAGGTTCGTGTCGACGACGCTCGTGAAGTCCTCCTCGGACATGCGGAGCAGGAGCTGGTCGTTCGTGATGCCCGCGTTGGCGACGAGGACCTCGATCGGCCCGAGCTCGGCCTCGACCTGCGTGAAGGCCGCGTCGACCGAGGCGGAGTCGGTGATGTCCGCGGCGACGGTGAGCGCCCCCTCGGGTCCGCCCTGGCCGCTGCGGGAGGTCACGGCGACCCGGTGCCCGGCGGCGACGAAACGCGCTGCGAGGGCGTGCCCGATGCCGCGGTTGCCGCCGGTGATGAGGACGGTACGGGGGGTGGTCATGATCGCTCCGTTCGAGTGGTGGTGACGCGGTGTCCGCCGACCTGACGGCCGAGCCGTGGGCCGCTGGACACGCCCGGACGAGCGTACCGGAGCCGTTCCCCGCAGCTGTCCCCCGCGCGGCGGGGCAACTGTCGGTGGTCCGGGCTTAGGCTTGACCCTGGCGAATGGAAGAACACCGTATGAAGTCGACGCAGCGCCGGTTCCACGCGACGCACACCCACTCCGGGTCCACGCAGAGCATCACGTCCCTGCCGGACTCCCCCGAGCTGGACCGGGCGCACCGCCTGTCCAAGTACGTCTGGCAGATGGCCGTGCGCGTGGTGTGCTTCATCGGCGCCGTCCTCGTGTGGACGACCTGGCACACCTGGCTCGCGGTCATCCCGATCGTCCTCGCCGCGGTCATCCCGTGGGTCGCGGTCATCCTCGCCAACGCCGGCAACCACGCCGAGAGCGACATCGTCGCCCCGGCCGGAGCCATCGAGCTCTACGACGCCGTCGACCCCCGCCTCCGCGAGCAGCAGGAGGACGCTCGGGCCGAGGCCTACCGTGCCGAGCAGGAACGCCTCCGCGAGCAGGCCCAGCACGCGCAGGAGGAGTGGCAGCGGAACGGCGACCGCTCCCGTGTGTGGTCCGCGAAGTCCCGGACGCGCCGCTGATGGGGGCGACGTTCGACCTCTTCACGGAGCCCGGCGCGACACCGGTCTGCTCCCGGGCCGGCTGCACGAACACCGCCGAGTGGCGGATCAACTGGCGGAACCCGCGCATCCACGCCGTCGACCGCGTGAAGATCTGGGCGGCCTGCGAGGAGCACTGCGACTTCCTCGCCGACTACCTGCGCTCCCGCTCGTTCCCGGTCCGGGTGACCGGGATGCACGAGGACGTCGACAGCCTCGACGACGTCCGTGCGCGGGAGGACGCCCCGAAGAACGACGTCGGGGTGCGCTCCAGCGGCACCGGACGATGACGGACGAGTTCGACCCCAGCGCCCGCTACGGCCGGAAGCACGCCGCGAAGCTCCAGCGCGACGCCGCTCCCGGGTCCGTCCACGCGGACACCACCGACGGCCCGACGGTCGGCTGGCGGTTCGTCCGGAGCCGCCGCTGGCTCGGGTACTTCGCGATCGCCGTGGCCTTCGCGATCATCTGCACGCTCTTCGGGATGTGGCAGTGGGACCGGCGCAACGAGGCCGTCCGGCAGAACGAGCAGATCGCGCAGAACTACGACCACACGCCCGTGCCGCTCGACCAGGCACTCCCCCGGGCCTCGTCGTGGACCGACGACCAGCAGTGGCTCCGGATCGAGGTCACCGGTCGGTACGACGTCGACGACCAGCTCCTCGTCCGCAACCGCGTGCACAACGGCCAGCCGGGGTTCGAGGTCCTCACGCCGCTCGTCACCGCCGACGGTCGCGCGTTCGTCGTCGACCGGGGGTGGGTCCCGACCGGCAACCGGCAGGACGCGCCGGACAGCGTCCCCGCTCCGCCGAACGGACAGGTGACGGTGATCGCACGCCTGCAGCAGAGCGAGCCGCGCATCCCCGGCCGCACCGACCCCTCGCACACCGACCAGGTGCAGTCGGTGACGCTCGCCGACGTCGCGGGCAAGGTCGACGCCCCGATCTGGACGGGCGCGTACGGCCAGCTCGCCTCCGAGTCCCCCGCTCCTGCGGAAGCCCGGCCCCTGGGGTGGGACCGTCCGTCCGCGGACACCGGTCTGCACCTCAGCTACTTCATCCAGTGGTTCCTCTTCGCCGCCGGAGGATTCGGCTTCCTGGCCTACGTGATGGTGCAGGAGTACCGGAACCTCAACCAGGACGACCCCGAGGAGCGCGAGCGTGCCCTCGAACGGCAGCGGCGGAAGGACGCCAAGCCGAGGTCCGACGACGAGGTCGAGGACGAGCTGCTCGGCGCGCACCGCTGACGGGTCGCGACCCGGGACGGACGGGAGGCGCGGTGCCGGCCGGCACCGCGCCTCCCGTCCGTCAGCGGGTCGCTACGCCAGCTCGATGAGCTCCGCGTAGTCCTTGTTCCAGTGGTCCTCGGTGCCGTCCGGCAGCAGCAGCACCCGCTCGGGGTTGAGCGCGTCGACCGCACCGGCGTCGTGCGACACGAGCACCACGGCGCCCTCGAAGCCGGCCAGCGCGTTGAGGATCTCCTCGCGCGACGCCGGGTCGAGGTTGTTCGTGGGTTCGTCGAGCAGCAGCACGTTCGCGCCCGACACGACGATCATCGCGAGCGACAGCCGGGTCTTCTCGCCACCGGACAGGACGCCGGCCTTCTTGTAGCCGTCGTCACCGGTGAACAGGAACGAACCGAGCACACGACGGGCCTCGGTCTCGTTGAGGTCCGTCGACGCCGACACCATGTTCTCGATCACCGTGCGGTTCACGTCGATGTTCTCGTGCTCCTGCGCGTAGTACCCGATCCGCAGGCCGTGCCCGGGCAGGATCTCGCCCGTGTCCGGTCGGTCCGCACCCGCCAGGATCCGGAGCAGCGTCGTCTTGCCCGCACCGTTGAACCCGAGGATGACCACGCGCGACCCACGGTCGATCGCCAGGTCCACCCCGGCGAAGATCTCGAGCGAGCCGTACGACTTCGACAGCCCCTCGGCCATCAGCGGAGTGCGACCGCACGGTGCCGGCGTGGGGAAACGGATCTTCGCGACGCGGTCGGCGACGCGCTCGTCCTCCAGTCCGGCGAGCAGCTTGTCCGCGCGCGCGACCATCTGGTGCGCAGCGGCAGCCTTCGACGCCTTCGCGCCGAAGCGGGCGGCCTGGTCCTTCAGGGTCGCAGCCTTCTTCTCGGCGCCGGCGCGCTCCTTGCGGCGGCGCTCCTCGTCGGCCACGCGCTGCCGCTGGTAGAGCTTCCACCCCATGTTGTAGACGTCGATGGTCTGACGGTTCGCGTCGAGGTAGAAGACGCGGTTGACGACCTCGTCCACCAGCTCCACGTCGTGGGAGATGATGATGACGCCGCCGGGGTAGGTCTTCAGGTGCTCGCGGAGCCACACCACGGAGTCGGCGTCGAGGTGGTTCGTCGGCTCGTCGAGGATCATCGTCTCGGCGTCCGAGAACAGGATGCGGGCGAGTTCGATGCGCCGGCGCTGACCACCCGACAGGGTCTTCAGCTGCTGGTCGAGGATGCGGTCCGGCAGCTTGAGGTTCGATGCGATCGACGCCGCTTCGGCCTCGGCAGCGTACCCGCCGAGGGCGTTGAACTGGTCGTCGAGCCGGCTGTACCGGCGCATGGCCTTCTCGGCCACGTCGGCGTCGTCGCTCGCCATGTCGAGCGTCGCCTGACGGATGCCCTCGACGAGTTCGCCGAGACCACGGGCGTCGAGGATGCGCTTGCGCGCGGTGTCCTCGGGGTTGCCCGAGCGCGGGTCCTGCGGCAGGTAGCCGATCTCCCCCGAGCGCTCGATCTTGCCGTCGGTCGGCTGCGACTCGCCGGCGAGGGCCTTCGTCATCGTGGTCTTGCCGGCGCCGTTGCGCCCGACGAGCCCGATCTTGTCACCCTTCTCGACGCGGAAGGACACGTGCTCCATGAGGAGGCGAGCGCCTACGCGGATCTCGAGGTCGTGCACGGCAAGCACAGGAGGACGTCCAATCAGTTGGTGATGTGCACAACGACGTGTGCGGGAGGTGCACCGCTACGCTGACGGGACCGATGGTCCTCGAACGGGACCAGCAGTCCATTCTAGGAGAATCCATGACGAACGCCACCGGGTTCGCTCGCCGCGCAGTCCTCGCCGACCGTCTTCGCACCTCGGGGCTCGCCACCGACGCCGCCCTCGTCGCCGGCGGCGCGCTGTTCACCGCCGCGATGGCACAGCTCCAGGTGCCGATGTGGCCGGTCCCGATCACCGGGCAGACCCTGGCCGTCGTGCTCGTCGGCGCCACGCTCGGCGCCCGACGCAGCATGCTGTCGCTGCTCGTCTACGCCGTCGCGGGCCTCGCGGGCGCACCGTTCTTCGCCGAGTTCTCCGGTGGCCTCGCGGCCCTGGCATCGCCGAGCTTCGGCTACGTCATCGGCTTCGTGCCGGCCGCCGGCCTGGTCGGCTGGCTCGCCCGCCGGAACTGGGACCGGAAGGTCGGGCGTGCCACGGTCGCGATGCTCCTGGCGACCGCCGTCCCCTTCGTCACGGGCCTGCCCTGGCTCGCGGTGGTGCTCGGTCAGCTCGGCGCGCCGAACGACCTGCAGTCGGTGCTCGCCGCTGGCCTCTACCCGTTCATCGTCGGTGGCGTCGCCAAGGCCCTCATCGCCGCCGGCGTCCTGCCCCTGGCGTGGAAGCTGGTCGGCCGCCGCTGACGCACCCGCACGACGACGGGCCCCGCACCTGCTGGTGCGGGGCCCGTCGCTGTTCCGACCCGGGCTGCTGTCTCCCTCCGCGAGCGAGCACGACACGCCGCGCGACGAACGCCGGGCGGGCGTTGGGCGTCGCGGAGACCGGTCGAGCGTGACAGATCGTGCGCACTCGGCGTGGCGGGCGCACCGCACCGACGACGGACGGGAGGCGCGGTGCCGGCTGGCACCG
Organism: Curtobacterium sp. 260; assembly: GCF_030803485.1. Taxonomy (NCBI): domain Bacteria; kingdom Bacillati; phylum Actinomycetota; class Actinomycetes; order Micrococcales; family Microbacteriaceae; genus Curtobacterium; species Curtobacterium sp. 260. The sequence goes on from NZ_JAURUY010000005.1 coordinate 37,656, forward strand.
CGCCTCCCGTCCGTGTGTCGTGGCGGCTAGATCGAGAAGCCGAGCGCGCGCATCATCTCGCGTCCGTCGTCGGTGATCCGCTCCGGACCCCACGGCGGCATCCACACCCAGTTGATGCGGAACGCGTCGACGATGCCGTCGAGCGCGTTGGCGGTGTCGCCCTCGATGACGTCGGTCAGCGGGCAGCCCGCGCTCGTCAGCGTCATGCTGATCACGAGGGCGTTCGCCTCGTCGTCCATCGCGAGGTCGTAGATGAGGCCGAGGTCGACGATGTTGACGCCGAGCTCCGGGTCCTGGACCTCCTTGAGGCCCTCGACGACCTCGTCGAACTTCTCCGGGGAGAGTGCGGTGATCATCAGTTGCCCGCCGCTGCAGCCTGCACGTAGCGGTCGTAGCCCTCGTTCTCGAGGCGCTCGGCCAGCTCCGGACCACCCTGCTCGGCGACCTTGCCCGCGACGAACACGTGGACGAAGTCCGGCTTGATGTAGCGGAGGATGCGCGTGTAGTGCGTGATCAGCAGGACACCGAGGCCGGTCGCTGCCTTCGCGCGGTTGACGCCCTCGGACACGATCTTCAGCGCGTCGACGTCGAGGCCGGAGTCGGTCTCGTCGAGCACGGCGAACTTCGGCTTGAGGAGCTCGAGCTGCATGATCTCGTGGCGCTTCTTCTCGCCGCCGGAGAAGCCCTCGTTGACGTTGCGCTCGGCGAACGACGAGTCCATCTTGAGGTCGGCCATCGACTGGCGCAGGTCCTTGACCCACCCGCGGAGTGCGGGGGCCTCGCCGTCGATCGCGGTCTTCGCGGTACGGAGGAAGTTCGACACCGTGACGCCGGGGATCTCGACCGGGTACTGCATCGCGAGGAACATGCCGGCGCGGGCGCGCTCGTCGACGCTCATCGCGAGGACGTCCTCGCCGTCGAGCGTGATCGAGCCGCCGGTGACGTTGTAGCGCGGGTGACCGGCGATCGTGTAGGCCAGGGTGGACTTGCCGGAGCCGTTCGGCCCCATGATCGCGTGGATCTCGCCCTCGTTGATGGTGAGGTCGACGCCCTTCAGGATCTCCTTGGTGCCCTGGTCGGTGTCGATCGAGACCTGCAGGTCACGGATTTCGAGAGTGGACATTGCGTTCCTTCGGTTACAGCTGCTGTGCGGCGTCAGCCGCGCGGGAAGAGTGGTGGTGTCGCTCAGTCGACGGGGACCGGGTCGTGCACGTCGACGTAGACGTCGCCGTCACGGACCTCGACCCGGAAGACCGGCACCGGCTCGTACGCCGGGAAGTTCTGCGGCTTGCCGGTGGCCAGCGAGAAGCGCGACCCGTGGGCCCAGCACTCGAGTGTGTCGCCCTCGACGAAGCCCTCGGCCAGGGAGATGTCCCCGTGCGTGCAGGTGTCGCCGATCGCGTGCACGGCCCCGGCCGAGTCCTTCACGATCGCCACGGCGGTGCCGTCCACGACGACGCGCATCGGGCTGTCGACGGCGATCTCCGACTCGGCGCAGACCTTCTCGGCCATCAGGCGTCCGCCTGCTCGGCCTCGGGCTCCGCAGCGACGACCACGGTCCGGCCGTCGGCGAGCTCCTGCTCGACCGCCGCGATCAGGCGCTCCTCGAGCTCGGGCGCGCCGATCTTCTGGATGACCTCGACCAGGAAGCCGAGCACGACGAGGCGCCGGGCTTCCTCCTCGGGGATGCCACGGGCCTGCAGGTAGAAGAGCTGCTCGTCGTCGAAGCGACCGGTCGCGCTTGCGTGCCCGGCCCCCTCGATGTTGCCCGTCTCGATCTCGAGGTTCGGGATGCTGTCCGCGCGCGTGCCGTCGGTGAGCACCAGGTTGCGGTTCTGCTCGTACGAGTCGGTGCCGTCGCCGGCGCGCCCGATCAGCACGTCGCCGATCCAGACCGTGTGCGCACCCTCGCCCTGCAGCGCGCCCTTGTAGTTGACGCGGCCGCGGGTGTTCGGGGCGTCGTGGTTCACGTACACCTGCTGCTCGATGTACTGGCCGGCGTCGGCGAAGTACACGCCGTACATCTCGGTGTCCGCCCCCTGCGCCCCGAGGTGCGTCGAGGGGTTCACGCGGACGACGTCGCCGCCGAGCGAGACCACGACGTGCTTGAGGAAGGCGTCGCGACCGACCTCGGCGAACTGCGTCGACACGTGCACCGCGTCGTCGTCCCAGTCCTGCAGGCTGACCACCGTGAGCCGTGCACCGTCACGGACGACGATCTCGACGTTCTCGCTGAGGAGCGCCGACCCGCGGTTGTCGATGACGACGATGCCCTGCGCGTGCTGCTCGGCCGTGATGACCGTGTGCGCCGCGCGGGCCTGCGTGCCGAAGTCCGAGCGGGTGATCGAGATCGACTCGTGCGCCTCGGTCGCCCTGACGGTGACCTTCAGCACCGCGTCGCGGGCGGTCCAGGCCGCCGCGGCCGCGCGGTCCTCGGGCAGGCCGGCGGTGCCGACGACCGGGTCGTCGCTGCGACCCCACTCGACGTCGGCCCCCTCGGTCTGGCGGGCCAGGAACGGGTAGGCGGAACCGTCGAGGCCACCCTCGAGCAACGGCTGGAGCTTCGAGAGCGGCGCGAACTTCCAGTTGACCTCGCGGCCGGTCACCGGGGGGAACGCGTCGAGGTCACCGGACTGCGGCCGCTCGGACCGGGTCTGGACCGGGACCTTCGCGTCCCAGCCGCCGTCGGAGTGCGCGCGGGCGCCGTGCTGGTCGGTGCCCTGGCCCTGCGCCGACGGCGCCTGCTGGCCCTGCGCCACGGCGGACGGCTCGACCGGCTGGTCGATGCGCGGTGCGGGGGTGGCCCCGTCGGTGGGTGTCGGGTTGGTGCTGGTGTTCGACATCTAGCCGACGGATCCTTCCATGCTCATCTCGATGAGCTTGTTGAGTTCGAGCGCGTACTCCATCGGGAGCTCGCGGGCGATGGGCTCGATGAACCCGCGGACGATCATGGCCATGGCCTCGTCCTCCGGCATGCCGCGCGACATGAGGTAGAACAGCTGCTCCTCGCTCACGCGGGAGACCGTGGCCTCGTGGCCGAGCTGGACGTCGTCGACGCGGATGTCGATCGCCGGGTACGTGTCGCTGCGGCTCACCGTGTCGACGAGCAGCGCGTCACAGCGGACCGTGTTCGCGGCGTGGTGCGCGGCCGGGTCGACGCGGACCTCACCGCGGTAGCCGGCGCGGCCACCGCCACGGGCGATCGACTTCGAGACGATCGACGACGTCGTGTACGGCGCCATGTGGATCATCTTCGCGCCGGCGTCCTGGTGCTGGCCCGGACCGGCGAAGGCGACGGACAGGGTCTCGCCCTTGGCGTGCTCACCGGCGAGGTAGATCGACGGGTACTTCATCGTGACCTTCGACCCGATGTTGCCGTCGATCCACTCCATCGTCGCGCCCTCGTGCGCGATCGCGCGCTTCGTGACGAGGTTGTAGACGTTGCTCGACCAGTTCTGGATCGTCGTGTAGCGCACGCGGGCGTTCTTCTTCACGATGATCTCGACCACGGCGGAGTGCAGCGAGTCCGACTTGTAGATCGGCGCCGTGCAGCCCTCGATGTAGTGGACGTAGGAGTCCTCGTCCGCGATGATCAGCGTCCGCTCGAACTGGCCCATGTTCTCGGTGTTGATCCGGAAGTAGGCCTGCAGCGGGATCTCGACGTGCACGCCCTTCGGGACGTAGACGAACGAGCCACCGGACCACACGGCGGTGTTCAGCGCGGCGAACTTGTTGTCGCCGGCCGGGATCACCGAGCCGAAGTACTCCTCGAAGAACTCCGGGTGCTCGCGGAGCGCCGTGTCGGTGTCCATGAAGATGACGCCCTGCTGCTCCAGGTCCTCGCGGATCTGGTGGTAGACGACCTCGGACTCGTACTGGGCGGCGACACCGGCGACGAGGCGCTGGCGCTCCGCCTCGGGGATGCCGAGGCGCTCGTAGGTGTTGCGGATGTCCTCGGGCAGCTCTTCCCAGGTCTGGGCCTGCTTCTCGGTGGACTTCACGAAGTACTTGATGTTGTCGAAGTCGATGTCCGACAGGTCGGCACCCCACGACGGCATGGGCTTGCGGTCGAACAGCGTCAGCGCCTTGAGGCGGAGCTTGTGCATCCACTCGGGCTCGTTCTTCCGGGCGGAGATGTCGCTGACCACCTCGTCCGACAGACCACGGCGCGCGGACGCGCCGGCCGTGTCGGAGTCGGACCAGCCGAACTCGTACTGGCCGAGCCCTTCGAGTTCTGGACGGTCGATGAGCACGTCGGACATGGTCTCCTCGTTTCCTTCTCGCGGCAGCGTCTGTCGGGACAACCCGTGACGTCCGGACGCCATTCCACCGCGGACCTCCGACAGGAGTCCCACGGCGTTGCTGCCTCGCAACGTCGATGGTCCCACGCAGTCGTCCGACCGATCGGCGATCACGGCCCATTCGGAGCCGGCGCCTGCCTAGACTTGACTGCTGCTGAACCCTCGAATCCTACAGGTTCACCGCACGGAACAACAGGAAGGCACCACCCTCGTGACTCGCGTCGGACCCACCGTCGAGCAGGGCGTCCGCCCCGGCACCCGCACGCCGCGGTGGTGGTCCCTCCCCCGCGCCGTCGACCCCCGCGTGATCTGGCTCGCCTGGGCGTCCTTCGTCGTCGAGGTGGTGCTGATCGGCACCGGCGGCCTCGTCCGCCTGACAGCGTCCGGCCTCGGCTGCCCGACGTGGCCGAAGTGCACCGCCGAGTCGCTCGTGTCGACCCCGGAGATGGGGATCCACGGCGTGATCGAGTTCGGGAACCGTCTGCTCACCTTCGTGCTGGTGGTGGTCGCGGTCGCGATGTTCCTCGCCGTCGTCCGCATGCGCCGCACGCGCCCCGAGCTCTTCTGGCTCGCCTTCGCCCAGGGCATCGCGATCCCGGTGCAGGCGGTGATCGGCGGCCTCAGCGTCCTCACGAACCTCAACCCGTTCGTCGTCGGACTGCACTTCGTGGTGTCGACGACGCTCGTCGCGGTGACGGCGACGCTCGTGTACCGCTCGATGAACGGTCCGCGCACCGCGGTGCGGCTCGTCCCGGGCTGGTACACCGGCCTGGTCCGCGGCACCGTCGTCGCGGTGGTCGTCACCGTCCTGGTCGGCATCCTGACCACGGGCTCCGGGCCGCACGCGGGTGCGAGTGAGGCGGTCGACGGTGGCCGTCTGCACCGCACCGGGTTCGACCCGCAGCTGATGGAGCACCTGCACGCGATCCCGGCCTACGCGCTGTTCGCACTGACACTGGCGCTCGTCGTCGGCGCAGTCGTCCTCCGGCTGTCGAGCCGCTGGGCCCTCGTCCTGCTCGTCGTCGAGTTCGTGCAGATCGCCGTCGGCCTGACCCAGGCGCGCACGGGGCTGCCGGTCGGCCTGGTGGGAACGCACATGGTGCTCGCCGGTCTCCTCGTCGGTGCCGTCACCGTCGTCGTGCTCAGCACGCGCGGCAGCGCCGGTCGCCCGGCCGCGCGGGAGCGCATCGCCGCCTGACGCGGTCGTCCGCCGTCCTCCGCCGTCCCACGCGTCGCCTCCGTCCCGAGCGCCGACGGGTGGGACGTCGTCGTCCGCACGGCTCCGGCCCCGTGACCACGCACAGGACGCCGGCGTCGGCGCAGGACGCCTCCGACCACGCGGGACGCCTCCGGATCCGGCACCGTCTCGCGCAGGTGCGACCGTCTCGTGCGGACGCCGCCGTCCCGCACCTCGGCACCGGACCGGCCACGGTGCGGACGGGAGGCGCAGCACCGCCCGTCCCGCACCTCGGCACCGGACCGGCCACGGTGCGGACGGGAGGCGCAGCACCGCCCGCCCCGCGCCTCCCGTCCGACGCCCGGTCGCGGCCGCGCGTCTGCTGCGACATCCCCGTCGTCGTACGACAGCGGCATCGTCGCTGGGCGCACGCGCACCGTGCAGCCCACGTCGTCCGCAGGCTCCCGCGAGGTCCCCGCCGTCGTACGACAGCGGATCTGTCGCGTCGGCCCGCGCCACCCGGGTCGACCCGGGCACGCACCCCGCGCGCCCGTGTCCGAGCCGCGCCCACCCGACCCGCGAACGCCCGACCCGGGACCGCCCGCGCTGCGCCCCGACGCACGGAGCGCCGCCGGCAGACCGGCGGCGCTCCGTGCGCGGGCGACGAACCCTGGCTAGATCGTGAAGGTGAAGACCTGCGGCAGCAGCGGGTCGATGCCCACCGCGATGAACAGCAGCGTCAGGTACGTGATCGAACTGTGGAACACCCGCATCGGCTGGACCTGCTCCACGTGCTGGATCGCCCGCGAGTACAGCCGGTGCGACTCGACGACGAACCAGATGCCCCCGGCCAGGGCGACGACGGTGTACAGCGGCCCCATGTGCGCGACCGGGATGAGCAGCAGCGAGCAGACGAGCGTCGCCCAGGCGTAGAGCACGACCTGCAGCCCGACGACGGTGCGCCCGCGCACGACCGCGAGCATCGGCACGTCGGCGGCGTCGTAGTCGTCGCGGTACTTCATCGACAGCGGCCAGTAGTGCGGCGGCGTCCAGAGGAAGATCACCATGAAGAGGATGATCGGCGCCCAGGTCAGCGACCCGGTGACACCGGCCCAGCCGATGAGCACCGGCATGCACCCGGCGGATCCGCCCCAGACGATGTTCTGCGGGGTGCGGCGCTTGAGCCAGAGCGTGTAGACGCAGACGTAGATCAGGATCGCGACGACGCTGAGCGCGGCGGCCAGCCAGTTCACCAGGAAGCCGAGGACGGCGGTCGACAGGACGGCGAGCGTCCACGAGAACACCAGTGCCTCCTTGTCGGAGAGCTCACCGGTGACCAGGGGGCGCTGGCTGGTGCGCTTCATCAGCCGGTCGATGTCGCGGTCGATGTAGCAGTTGAACGCCGAGGCCGACCCTGCCGACATCGCGCCGCCGAGCATCGTCCAGAACACGAGCCAGAGGTCCGGGACCCCGCGCTCCGCCAGGAACATCGTCGGAGCGGTCGTGACGAGGAGCAGCTCCATGACCCGGGGCTTCGTCAGCGAGACGTACGCGCGGACCTTGCGGGACAGCGTCGAGCGGGGTCGATCGGTGTCGGGCCGGGTCGCGGTGGCAGTCAACAGGGGAACCTCAGTCCGTTCGCGTCAGCTCGCACGCTCGGTGGGCGGCTCCGTCACCGTCGGGGCGTGCGTCGACCCGGAATGCACACGGGTCGACACCAGTTTAGGCCATCGAGGCGCCGCGAGGATGCCCCGCCTCGCCGACCGGGCCGGCTGCCCGACACGGCACCGTCGTCACCTGGACACCTTCTGAGTGCGTGGTCACTATGCTGGACACGCCCTCCCGCATCGTGTGCCCCGAAGACGTCGGCCGCGAAGAGCCGGTCGGCCGCCGCTCAACGGCGACACGACACACGGCCCCGGGACGGCGATCATGTCCGTGCGATGGCACGAGCCCTCGCACATGTCGCAACAACGAAGGGTCAACATCCAAGTGGCTGAATTCACCTGGGACGCCATCGACCGGAAGGCCGTCGACACGGCACGCGTCCTCGCCGCCGACGCGGTCGAGGCCGCCGGCAACGGTCACCCCGGCACCGCGATGAGCCTCGCGCCGGTCGCCCACCTGCTCTTCCAGAAGGTGATGCGTCGCGACCCCAGCGACTCCACCTGGATCGGCCGCGACCGCTTCATCCTCTCCGCCGGTCACGCCTCGATCCTGCAGTACGTGCAGTTCTACCTGCACGGCTACGGCCTCGAGCTCGAGGACCTGCAGCACCTGCGCAAGTGGGGCTCGAAGACCCCGGGTCACCCGGAGTACGGCCACACCGACGGTGTCGAGATCACCACCGGCCCGCTCGGCCAGGGCCTCGCCTCGGCGGTCGGCTTCGGCTACGCGCAGCGCTTCGAGCGCGGCCTGTTCGACCCGGAGACCGCCGACGGCGAGTCGCCCTTCGACCACTTCACCTACGTGATCGCCGGTGACGGTGACATGCAGGAGGGCGTCACCAACGAGGCCGCGAGCCTCGCGGGCCGTCAGCAGCTCGGTCGCCTGGTCGTCTTCTACGACTCGAACCAGATCTCGATCGAGGACGACACCGACATCGCGTTCTCCGAGGACGTCGCGGCCCGCTACGAGGCCCTCGGCTGGCACGTCCAGCACGTCGACTGGAAGAAGACCGGCGAGTACTCCGAGGACGTCGAGGAGCTCCACCGCGCCGTCGAGGCCGCCAAGGCCGAGACGACCAAGCCGTCGCTCATCGTCCTCAAGACGATCATCGGTTGGCCGTCGCCGACCAAGCAGAACTCCGGCAAGATCCACGGTTCGGCGCTCGGTGCCGACGAGCTCAAGGGCCTCAAGGAGGTCCTCGGCTTCGACGCGGACAAGACCTTCCACGTCGACCCGGAGGTGCTCGAGTACACCCGCGGTGCGATCACCAAGGGCCAGGCCGAGCACGCCGAGTGGACGAAGACCTTCGACGCGTGGGCTGCGGCCAACCCGGAGAAGAAGGCCATGCTCGACCGCATCAACGCGGGCGAGCTCCCCGAGGGCCTCGAGGAGGCGCTGCCGGTCTTCTCCACCGAGAAGGCCGTCTCGACCCGCGCCGCCTCCGGCAAGGTCATCAACGCCATCGCGCCGCTCATGCCCGAGTTCTGGGGCGGTTCGGCGGACCTCGCCGAGTCGAACCTGACCACGATCGAGGGCGCGAAGTCCTTCGGTCCGGCCGAGGCGTCGACGAAGACCTGGAGCACCGACCCGTACGGCCGCGTGCTGCACTTCGGCATCCGCGAGCACGCGATGGGCTCGATCCTGTCCGGCATCGTCCTGCACGGGAACACCCGCCCCTTCGGCGGCACGTTCCTCATCTTCAGCGACTACATGCGTCCGGCGGTCCGTCTCGCCGCGCTCATGAAGGCGCCGGCGATCTACGTCTGGACCCACGACTCCATCGCCCTGGGCGAGGACGGCCCGACGCACCAGCCGATCGAGCAGATCACCGCGCTCCGTGCGATCCCGGGTCTCGACGTCGTCCGTCCGGCCGACGCCAACGAGGTGTCGTACGCGTGGCTCGAGATGCTCAAGCACAAGGACCGTCCGGCCGGCATCGCGCTGAGCCGTCAGAACCTCCCCGTCTTCGAGCGTGGCGAGGGCGACGCCTCCGGCGAGACGCTCGCCTCGGCGAAGAACGTCGCCAAGGGCGCGTACGTCCTGGCCGAGGCGCCGAACGGCACCCCGGACGTGATCCTCATCGCGACCGGTTCCGAGGTCCAGATCGCGGTCGACGCCCGTGAGCAGCTCAAGGGCGAGGGCATCAACGCCCGCGTCGTGAGCGCCCCCTCGCTCGAGTGGTTCTTCGAGCAGTCGGAGTCCTACCGCGAGCAGGTCCTGCCGAAGGCCGTCACGGCGCGCGTCTCGGTCGAGGCCGGCATCGCGATGAGCTGGCGCGACATCGTCGGCGACAAGGGCCGCAGCGTGTCGATCGAGCACTTCGGTGCATCGGCCGACTACCAGCGCCTGTTCGCCGAGTTCGGTTTCACCACCGAGCACGTCGTCGCCGCCGCCAAGGAATCGATCGCAGCGTCCTGACCCACGAGGGGCCGGATCCGGTACGCCGGGTCCGGCCCCTCTGCCGGGAGGCACACGGCGGCCCCGCCACCGCGCCTCCCGGCCCACAGACCACGACACACACGGCCCTGGTCGCCTCCGCGCACCGGGCCGGTCGACGAAAGAAGAAGAGAAACCATGGCTGAGAACACCCCCACCGCCGCCCTCTCCGAGGTCGGCGTCAGCATCTGGCTCGACGACCTGTCGCGCGAGCTGCTCGAGACCGGCAAGCTGACCGAGCTCATCGAGCAGAAGAACGTCGTCGGCGTCACCACGAACCCGACGATCTTCGCGTCGGCCCTCGCCAAGGGCGAGCGCTACGACTCGCAGGTCAAGGAGCTCGCGGCGAAGGGCACCGACGTCACCGAGGCGATCTTCGAGATCACCACGCAGGACGTCGCGAACGCGTCCGACGTCTTCAAGCCGATCTACGACGAGACCAAGGGCTTCGACGGCCGTGTCTCGATCGAGGTCGAGCCGGGCCTCGCCCACGACACCCAGAAGACCATCGAGCAGGCCAAGTTCCTGTTCGAGAAGGTCGGTCGCGAGAACGTCCTCATCAAGATCCCCGCGACGCTCGAGGGCCTCGAGGCCATCACCGAGGTCATCGGTGCCGGCATCTCGGTCAACGTCACCCTGATCTTCTCGCTCGAGCGCTACCGCGCCGTCATCGACGCCTACCTCGGTGGCCTCGAGAAGGCCAAGGCCGCGGGCCACGACCTCTCGAAGATCCACTCGGTCGCCTCGTTCTTCGTGTCGCGTGTCGACTCCGAGATCGACAAGCGCCTCGACGCCGCGGGCACCGACGAGGCGAAGGCCCTCAAGTCGAAGGCCGGCATCGCCAACGCTCAGCTCGCGTACCAGGTCTGGACCGAGCAGTTCGCCACCGAGCGTGCCCTCGGCCTGCTCGAGTCCGGTGCCAACACGCAGCGCCCGCTGTGGGCCTCGACCGGTGTCAAGGACCCGTCGCTGCCCGACACGCTCTACGTGACCGAGCTCGCCGCGCCGAACACGGTCAACACCATGCCGGGCAAGACGCTCGACGCGACGTTCGACCACGGCGAGATCCACGGTGACGCCATCGCCGGCTCGTTCGACGACGCGCAGCAGGTCATGGACCAGATCGCTGCCGCCGGTGTCGACTACGACGACGTCGTCGCGCTGCTCGAGAAGGAGGGCGTCGACAAGTTCAACGTCTCCTGGGGCGAGCTCGTCGACACGGTGAAGACCGCGCTCGAGAACAGCAAGTAAGCACGACCGGAGCCTGCGTCTGGAGGACGGGACCGCCGTCCCCCGGACGCAGGCACCCCCGGTCAGGACCCGACCGCCGGAGCCGCGACGCGCCTCCCGGCCGGACCTGACCACCACGACGGCGGAGTCGCCGCTGCCCCCGCAGCGCAGCGCTCCGCCGTCTCCGTTCGACCCACAAGGAGTCCACACTCATGTCACCGGTGGCGATCACCCCGGAGCACAACCCGCTCCGGTTGCCGACCGACCGACGTCTGAACCGGATCGCGGGGCCCAGCACCCTCATCATCTTCGGCGTGACGGGCGACCTGTCCCGCAAGAAGCTGATGCCCGCGGTCTACGACCTGGCGAACCGAGGGCTCCTGCCCCCGGGATTCGCACTCGTCGGGTTCGCCCGGCGCGACTGGGAGGACCAGGACTTCTCCCAGCTCGTGCACGACGCGGTCCGGGACCACTCCCGCACCCCCTTCGACGAGGCCGTCTGGAAGCAGCTCGAGCAGGGCATCCGCTTCGTGCAGGGCTCGTTCGACGACCCCGAGGCCTTCCTCGAGCTGAAGCGCACCGTCGACGAGCTCGACGCGGAGCGCGGCACGCTCGGCAACCACGCCTTCTACCTCTCCATCCCGCCGAAGATGTTCCCGGTGGTGACCGAGCAGCTCAAGGTCTCCGGACTGACCGAGAAGCGCGAGGGCTCCTGGAGCCGCGTGGTCGTCGAGAAGCCGTTCGGCTCCGACCTCCGCACCGCGCGCGAGCTGAACGCGATCGTCGAGAGCGTCTTCGCGCCCGACGACGTGTTCCGCATCGACCACTACCTCGGCAAGGAGACCGTCCAGAACCTGCTGACGCTCCGGTTCGCGAACCAGATGTACGAACCCATCTGGAACTCGAACTACGTCGACCACGTGCAGATCACGATGGCCGAGGACATCGGCGTCGCCGGTCGGGCCGCGTACTACGACGGCATCGGCGCAGCGCGCGACGTCATCCAGAACCACCTGCTGCAGCTCCTCGCGCTCACCGCGATGGAGGAACCCGTCTCGTTCAAGGCCGCTGACCTGCGCGCCGAGAAGGAGAAGGTGCTCTCCGCCGTGCGCCTGCCCGAGGACCTCGCCACGGCGACGGCCCGCGGGCAGTACGACGGTGGCTGGCAGGGCGGCGAGAAGGTCCTGGGCTTCCTCGAGGAAGCGGGGATGGACCCCGAGTCCACGACCGAGACCTACGCGGCGATCAAGCTCGACATCGCGACCCGCCGCTGGCAGGGCGTCCCGTTCTACCTGCGGGCGGGCAAGCGCCTCGGCCGTCGCGTGACCGAGATCGCGATCGTCTTCAAGCGCGTCCCCGAGGACGTCTACGGCAACACGCAGGCACCCCTCGGGCAGAACGCGCTCGTCATCCGTGTCCAGCCGGACGAGGGCGTCACGCTCCGCTTCGGCTCGAAGGTCCCGGGCGTCGGCACGCAGGTGCGCGACGTGACGATGGACTTCGGCTACGGACACGCGTTCACCGAGGCCTCGCCGGAGGCGTACGAGCGACTCATCCTCGACGTGCTCCTCGGCGACCCGCCCCTGTTCCCCCGTCACCAAGAGGTGGAACTGTCGTGGAAGATCCTCGACCCGATCGAGGAGTTCTGGGCCACGCAGGGCCAGCCCGAGCAGTACCGTCCCGGCACGTGGGGTCCGGCGTCCGCCGATGCCCTGCTCGCCCGCGACGGCCGGACCTGGAGGCGTCCATGAAGATCGACCTGCCGAACACCACGGTCTCGAAGATCCAGAAGAAGCTCGTCCACATCCGCGAGGAGGGTGGCGCCGTCGCCCTCGGCCGCGTGCTGACGCTCATCATCTCGACCGCCCTCGGGCACGAGGAAGAGGCGATCTCGGCCGCGAACCAGGCGTCGCGCGAGCACCCGATGCGGGTGATCATCGTGTCGAAGAACGACGGCGACACGAAGTCCCCCGGTCGACTCGACGCCCAGATCCGCGTCGGCAGCGATGCGGGCGCGAGCGAGGTCATCGTCCTCCGTGCGTACGGCGAGACCGCGACGGACGAGGAGAGCCTGGTCACCGGCCTCCTCCTGTCCGACGCCCCCGTCGTCGCATGGTGGCCGCAGGCCGCTCCGGAGCAGCCGGCAGCGTCCGCGCTGGGCCGGATCGCGCAGCGTCGCATCACGGATGCCGCCGCGCAGAAGGACCCGAACAGCGCGATCGAGGCGCTCGGGAAGTCCTACGTGCCGGGTGACACCGACTTCGCGTGGACCCGCCTGACGCTCTGGCGCAACCAGCTCGCCGCGGCGCTCGACCAGCCGCCGTACGAGCCCGTCACCGGCGTCGAGGTGTCCGGTGCGAGCGACAGTCCGTCCACGATCCTGCTCGCCGCGTGGCTCCAGCTGCAGCTGCAGGTGCCGGTGTCCGTCGTCACCTCGCCGCGGGCCACCGGGTCGAGCGGCATCCACGGGGTCAAGCTCGAGCGTGCCTCGGGCACGATCGACCTCGAACGCTCGCTCGTCGACGTCGCGACCCTGTCGATGCCCGGGCAGCCGACGCACGACCTGTCGCTGCCCCGACGGAACCTGCGCGACTGCCTCGCAGAGGAACTCCGTAGACTCGACGCGGACGTCCTCTTCGGAGACGTCGTCAAGCACGGGGTGCCCCAGCTGCGCGAGTCCATCGCCGGCTGAGCACCGCACACGGCCGGGGTCCGGGCGGCGGTCGACACGACCGCCGCCCGCCCCGGTCGGACCGAAGGCGGTCGCACCGGTCGGCCGCCACGAACACGGGAGACACGTGACCAACGAACGACGGGTGCTGGTGCACCCGGACAAGCAGTCCCTCGGCGCGTCGGTCGCCGCTCGCTTCATCACGAAGATCATCGACGTGCTGGACGAGCAGGAGCGCGCGGACATCGCGATCAGCGGCGGCTCGGTGTCGACCCTGGTCCTCGCGGCGATCGGGCAGTCGCCCGCGCGTGAGAGCGTGGACTGGTCGAAGGTGCACGTGTGGTGGGTCGACGAGCGCTGGGTCGCCGAGGGCGATGCGGACCGCAACGTCACCGGCACGCAGACGGACTTCTTCGAGCACGTGGACATCCCGCAGGCGAACATCCACCCCATGGCACCGTCCGACGCCGGGCTGTCCATCGACGAGGCCGCCGCACAGTACGAGCGCGAGCTCCAGGACGCAGCACCCGAGGGCGCGGTCGCGCCCCGCTTCGACATCACGCTGCTCGGGGTCGGCCCCGACGGCCACACGGCGTCGCTCTTCCCCGAGTTCCCGCAGCTCGCGGTGACCGACCGTGCCGTGCTGACGGTCGACGATTCCCCCAAGCCGCCGGCGCAGCGCCTGACGCTGTCCTTCCCGGTGATCAACGCCTCGCAGCGTGTGTGGGTCATCCTGTCCGGCGCCGAGAAGGCGTCGGTGCTCGGCCTCGCACTGGCCGGTGCCGCGGTGGACGAGGTCCCCGTCGGTGGCGTGCAGGGCCGCAAGCGCACCGTGTTCTTCGTGGACCAGGACGCCGCGCGCGAGGTCCCCGAGAACCTCATCGCGTCGACCTACTAGACGCGACCCCCTGACGGGCGGGAGGCGCGGTGCCGGCTGGCACCGCGCCTCCCGTCCGTCGTCGGTGCCGGCCCGCGCAACTGCCGTGCGGACGTCGCCGGCCCGCTTCCGGTCGCACGACTTGCCGCTCACCTCCGACCCCGACGGCATGTCGTGCGACCCGAACGACCGCGCGCGGCACGTCCTGCGACCGGAACAGCCAGGACCGGAGGACCGAGGGGCACCGACGACAGGTCCCGCGAACGACGAAGGCCCCCGCACCGGATCGGTGCGGGGGCCTTCGGACGTCGGGTGCTACTTCGCGGTACCGCGGCGCTGCCGGAGCTGCTGCAGCGCGTCCTCGAGGAGCTGCGCTGCCTCTTCCTCGGTGCGGCGCTCCTTCACGTACGCGAGGTGCGTCTTGTAGGGCTCGGTCTTCGCGACGACGGGAGGGTTCTCCTTGTCACGGCCGGCCGGCAGACCCGTCGACGGCGAGTCCACCGTCTCCGGGATCTCGTCGTCCGGCAGGGTCGCCGAGAAGTACCGCACGACCTCGTTGCCGAGGGCGTCCCAGTACGAGACGGCAACGCGCTCTGCCTGGACGCCGCGGTCCTGCTCCCCCATCGGACCCGCGCCGACGCGGGACCCTCGGATTGCACTGCCTCCGGTTGCCATGGCTCAGCTCCCTGCCGTGAACTTGTTGATGAGACCGAGCACGATGATCGAGACGATCCAGACCAGACCGAGGATCACCGTGATGCGGTTGAGGTTGCGCTCGGCGACGCCGGACGCCCCGAGGTTGCTCGTCACGCCGCCGCCGAACATGTCGGAGAGACCGCCACCGCGGCCCTTGTGCAGGAGGATGAGGAGCGTGAGCAGGAGGCTCGTGATCGCGAGCAGGACCTGCAGCACGACGGAGAGTATCGCCACGACGTACCTTTCGTGTGAAGTCAGCCCTGCAAGTGTAGCGGGCCGAGTGAGCAGCCCCGACACCGGCACGGGCGTGGCTCAGGCCGGCCACGCGGACGTGGCCGGCCTGAGCGGGATGGATCAGAGTCCGACGTGCTGCCGGAAGCGCGCGATCGCCGCGAACTCCTGCACGTCGAGCGAGGCCCCACCGACGAGCGCACCGTCGATGTCGGGCTCGCGCAGGAAGCCGGCGATGTTGCCCGACTTCACCGAACCGCCGTAGAGCACGCGCGTACTGGCGGCGAGGTCGTCGCCCCAGGCCTCGGCGATCCCGCGACGCAGCGCGGCGCAGTCCTCCTGGGCCTGTTCCGCAGTCGCGGCCTGACCGGAACCGATCGCCCAGACCGGCTCGTACGCGACGACGATCTCGGACGGCTTCACGGCCTCGAGGACGACCTTGAGCTGTTCGACCGGGACGACACCGGCGCCGCGCTGCTCGCGCTCCTCGCCGGTCTCACCGACACAGACCACCGGCACGAGGCCGTGCTTGACTGCAGCGGCGGTCTTCGCGGCGACGACCTCGTCGGTCTCCCCGTGCAGCGTGCGCCGCTCGGAGTGTCCGACGATGACGTACTGCGCGTCGAGCGCTGCGAGGAACGCCCCGGACACGTCACCGGTGTGGGCACCGGAGTCGTACTGGGACAGGTCCTGGGCGCCGAACCGGATCTCGAGCTTGTCGGCCGAGATGAGCGTCTGGACGCTGCGGAGGTCCGTGAAGGGCGGGAACACCGCGACCTCGACGTCGTCGTGGTCGTGGCGGGCATCCTTCAGGGTCCACGCGAGCTTCTGCACGGTGGCGATGGCCTGGAGGTGGTCCAGGTTCATCTTCCAGTTGCCGGCGATGAACGGCGTGCGGGTCATCGGGACCACCCCAGTGCTTCGAGACCGGGCAGTGACTTGCCCTCGAGGAACTCGAGGCTCGCACCACCACCGGTCGAGATGTGCCCGAACCGGTCGTCCGAGAACCCGAGCGACCGGACGGCCGCCGCGGAGTCGCCACCGCCGACGACACCGAGGCCGTCGACCTCGGTCAACGCCTGCGCGACGGTCTTCGTGCCTGCTGCGAACGCCGGGAACTCGAACACGCCCATCGGACCGTTCCAGAACACGGTCCTCGAGCCGGACACCGCCGACGCGAAGCGCGCCGCGGTCTCCGGGCCGATGTCGAGGCCGATGCCGTCCGTGCCGAACGACGAGGACTCGATCGCGTCGGCGGCGACGGTCTCGTGGTCGGCGTCCGCGGCGAACCCGGAGGCCACCACGACGTCGGTCGGCAGGTCGATCGTCACGCCGAGCTCGTCCGCCTTGGCGAGGTACGCCCGGACGGTGTCGAGCTGGTCCTGCTCGAGGAGCGACTTCGCGACCCCGTGGCCCTGGGCCGCGAGGAACGTGAAGAGCATGCCGCCACCGATGCACAGCGTGTCGACCTGCGGGAGCAGGTGCTCGATGACACCGAGCTTGTCGCTGACCTTCGATCCGCCGAGCACGACCGTGTACGGCCGCTGCGGGTCCTTGGTCAACCGCTCGAGCACCGTCAGCTCGGACTCGATGAGCGAGCCGGCCGCGCTGGGCAGCGCTGCCGCGAGCTCGTACACGGAGGCCTGCTTGCGGTGCACGACGCCGAAGCCGTCCGACACGAACGCGTCACCGAGGGCGGCGATCCGCTCGGCGAACGCCGTGCGCGCCGACGCGTCCTTCGAGGTCTCCTCCGGGTTGAAGCGGAGGTTCTCGAGCAGCAGGACGTCGCCGTCCCCGAGGGCCTCGGCGGCCGCGGTCGCCTCGTCGCCGACGGTCTCGCCGACGAAGGTGACCTCCTTGCCGAGCAGTTCCGAGAGCCGCTGCGCCACGGGGGCGAGCGAGTACTCCTGCGCGGGCGTGCCGTCGGGACGACCGAGGTGCGAGATCACGATGACCCGCGCACCGGCGTTGACGAGCGTGTTGAGCGTGCCCAGCGACGCGCGCACGCGGCCGTCGTCGGTGATCGTGCCGTCCTTGAGCGGGACGTTCAGGTCACACCGGACGACGACGCGCTTGCCGGCGAGGTCGCCGAGGTCCTCGAGGGTGCGGAGGCTCATGCCGAGAGTCGCTCGCCCACGTACTCGGTCAGGTCGACGAGGCGGTTCGAGTAGCCCCACTCGTTGTCGTACCACGAGGTGATCTTGACGAGCTTGCCGAGGACCTTGGTCAGACCGGAGTCGTAGATCGACGAGTGCGGGTCCGTCGTGATGTCGGTCGACACCAGCGGGTCCTCGCTGTAGAGCAGGATGCCCTTGAGCGGACCCTCGGCGGCCTCCTTGTAGGCGGCGTTGATCTCGTCGACGGTGACCTCGGACGACGTCTCGAGGGTGAGGTCGGTGATCGAACCGGTCGGCACCGGCACGCGGAGGGCGTAGCCGTCGAGCTTGCCGGCGAGCTCGGGCATGACGAGGCCGATGGCCTTCGCCGCACCGGTCGAGGTCGGGACGATGTTGAGCGCGGCGGCGCGGGCACGACGCGGGTCCTTGTGCGGGCCGTCCTGCAGGTTCTGGTCGGCGGTGTACGCGTGCACCGTCGTCATGAGGCCACGCTCGATGCCGAACTTGTCGTGGAAGACCTTGGCGAGCGGCGCGAGGCTGTTCGTGGTGCACGACGCGTTCGAGATGATGTTGTGGTTCTCGGGGTCGTACTGGTCCTCGTTCACGCCGAGGACGATGGTGACGTCGTCGCCGGTCGCCGGGGCCGAGATGATGACCTTCTTGGCGCCCGCATCGATGTGCTTCTGCGCGTCGGCTGCCTTGGTGAAGAAGCCGGTCGACTCGATGACGATGTCGACGCCCAGCTCGCCCCACGGGAGGTTCGCGGGGTCGCGCTCCGCGAGGACCTTGATCGGCTTGCCGTCGACGACGATGCTGTCGCCGTCGAGCTCGACGGAGACGCCGAGACGACCCGTGATGGAGTCGAACTTCAGCAGGTTCGCGAGGGCCGCGTTGTCGGTGAGGTCGTTCACCGCCACGATCTCGAGGTCGGAGCCCTTGGCGAGGGCGGCCCGGAAGAAGTTACGGCCGATGCGGCCGAAGCCGTTGATGCCGATCTTGACGGTCAATGGATCTCCTGGTGGGTGTGGAGCGCCCCGGGGGCGCTGCTTTTCGGAGTCGTGCGGCCCTGCGGACCCACGTGTGGTGGACGATACGCCCCGTAACGTCGCCGTAACGACCCTAGCAGTCGGACACTGCGCGCCCGCGCCGGATGACGGTCCGTCCGGACGGTCCCGCCGACGGTGGTGGACGCTCCCCCGGACGGACGGGAGGCGCGGTGCCAGCCGACACCGCGCCTCCCGTCCGTCGTGGGGCCGGTCGGGGCTACGCCCCCTCGAGCTCCTCCGGCACGCTGGCCTCGGTCCCCGGCACGCCGGTGTCGACGGCCTTCTTGTCGGCCATCGCGAGCAGGCGGCGGATGCGGCCGGCGATCGCGTCCTTGGTCATCGGCGGCTCGGCGTGCTGACCGAGCTCGTCGAGCGAGGCGTCACGGTGCTGCAGCCGGAGCGATCCCGCGTACTTGAGGTGGTCCGGGACGTCGTCACCGAGGATCTCGAGCGCGCGCTCGACGCGGGCGCACGCGGCGACGGCGGCCTGCGCCGAGCGGCGGAGGTTGGCGTCGTCGAAGTTCACCAGACGGTTGGCGGTGGCGCGGACCTCGCGGCGCTGGCGCATCTCCTCCCACTCGGCGGTGGTGCGGGCGGCGCCCATGACGGTGAGCATCTGGCCGATCGCCTCGCCGTCGCGGATGACGACGCGGTGGACGCCGCGGACCTCGCGGCCCTTCGCGGCGATCCCGAGGCGCGAGGCGGCACCGACCAGTGCCATCGCCGCCTCGTTGCCCGGGCAGGTGACCTCGAGCGCGGCGGCACGACCGGGGTCGGTCAGCGTGCCGGAGGCGAGGAACGCACCGCGCCAGATGGCGGCGAGGTCCTCGCGGTTGCCGGTCGTCAGACGGTTCGGCAGGCCACGCACCGGGCGACGGCGCGCGTCCATGAGCCCGGTCTGGCGGGCGAGCGTCTCCCCCGCCTCGAGCACGCGGACCAGGTAGCGGGTGCCGCGGCGGGAGGACGCGGACGACCCCACCGACGCCTCGCTCCGCACGCCGTACAGCTCCGCCAGGTCCTTGCGCACGCGGTGGACGATGATCCGGGTGTCGAGCTCGACCTCGACCGCGATCCTGCCCGAGATGACGTGCAGGCCGCCCGCGAACCGCAGGATGGTCGCGAGTTCGGCGGCGCGGACCGTGTTGCGGTTCACGACGACCCTGGCCAGTTCGTCCTTGACCTCGGCAGTCAACGGCACAGCATCATTCCTAACGTTTTCTCTGGTGGGGTCCGCGGGTCCGGCGCACGTGGGTGTGGAGCGGCCGGAGGAACGGTCACTCCCGGCCGAGATCTCGGTTCTTCACACGCACGGCGACGTCGGACATCCCGCGGAGGAGGTTCGCCAACTCGGCGACGACGGCGACCGAGCGGTGCTTGCCGCCGGTACAGCCGATGGCGATCGTAGCGTGTCTTTTGTTCTCGCGTTGGTATCCCGCCAGCACGGGCTCGAGCACGGCAGCGTACCGCTCGACGAACGAGCGGGCGCCCGGCTGCGACAGGACGTACTCCGAGACGGGGGCGTCGAGGCCGGTGTGCGGGCGGAGTTCCGGCACCCAGTAGGGGTTCGGGATGAACCGCACGTCCGCGACCATGTCGGCGTCGGCGGGCAGCCCGTACTTGAACCCGAAGCTCATGAGCGTGACCTGGACCCCGACGAAGTGGTCGTCGGCGAAGCGCTCCGTGACGGCGTTGGCGAGCTGGTGGATGTTCAGGTCTGAGGTGTCGATGACGACGTCGGAGGCCTCGCGCAGCCCGGACAGCCGCGAACGCTCGAGGCCGATGCCGTCGAGCAGCGTCCCGTCGCCCTGCAACGGGTGCGGCCGGCGGACCTGCTCGAAGCGGCGCACGAGCACGGCGTCCGTCGCCTCGAGGAAGAGCACCCGGACCCGGGCGGAGGTGCTGGCACGGACCTGCTCGACCGCCTGCTCCGGGTCGGTGAAGAACCGTCCGCCGCGGACGTCGACGACGGTCGCGATCTTCGGGATCTTCTCCCCGGCACGGTCCGCGAGCTCGGTGAGCGGGCCGAGCATCTGCGTCGGGAGGTTGTCGACCACGTACCAGCCGAGGTCCTCGAGCGCCTTGCCGACCGTGGAACGGCCGGCGCCGGACATGCCGGTGACGATGAGGATGTCGTGCTGCTGCGACGCGGACGTCGGGGTTGTTCGGTCGTCGCTCGTGTCGCTCATGTGTGGGAGGGCTCCGTCGTGGCGGCCCGGGCCACGGCCCGGGGAGGTCTCGGCTTCGGGTCTCGGCTGCGCGTCCAGGCTACCGTCCCGCGCTCGGAGCGGGGCCGGTCACCGTGGACGCGACGGGCCGTCGGCGGAGACGTCCGGGACGCGGACGGGGCCGACCGGCCGGGAGGCGCGGCTCGGCTCCTCCGCGGCGGCTGCGGGCGCGTCCGGGTCCGTCGTCCGCTCCGGACCGGGGGTGCTGGCTGCGCGCCCGGCAGGGTCGGCGTCGCTCGCCTCCGGCACGCTTCCTCCGGGCGAGCCCGCGTCCGGGGCGCTCGCACCGGACGGGCCCGCCTCCGGAGCGCTCGCACCGGACGGGCCCGCCTCCGGGGCGCTCGCTCCGGGCGGGCTCCCCTCCGGCGCGCTGCGGGGCGTCTGCGCGAGCTTCGTGACGACCGCCGCCGCGGTCGCCGGCCCGACGCCGTTCACCTCGGCGATCTGATCCTCCGTCGCCTCACGCAGGCGCGCGACCGACCCGAAGTGCTTCAGCAGGGCGTTCACCCGGGTCGGGCCGAGCCCGGGGATCTCCGACAGCTGCGACCGGACGTCGCGCTTCCGGCGGGTCCGCTGGTGCGTGATCGCGAACCGGTGCGCCTCGTCACGGATCCGCTGGATCAGGAAGAGCGCCTCGGAGTTGCGCGGCATGATCACCGGGAAGTCGTCGTCGGGCAACCACAGTTCCTCGAGGCGCTTCGCGATGCCCACCAGGGCGATGTCGTGCACGCCGGCCTCGTCCATCGCCCGCTTGGCCGCCTGGACCTGGGGCTGGCCGCCGTCGACGATGAGCAGCTGCGGACGGTACGCGAACCGCTTCGTCGGCTTCGTGCCCTCGACGACGTCCTCGCTCGTGGCGTCCGGGACGTCCGGCACCGCGGCGTCCTCGTCGAGGCGCGCCAGCCGTCGCGACAGCACCTGGTACATGCTGTCGGTGTCGTCGGTCGTCTCGGCGATCGTGTAGCGGCGGTACTGGTCCTTGCGCGGGAGCCCGTCCTCGAACACCACCATCGACGCCACCACGTTCGTGCCCTGCAGGTGGGAGACGTCGTAGCACTCCATCCGCAGGGGGGCCTCGGTCATCCCCAGGGCGTCCTGGATGTCGGCGAGGGCAGCCGACCGGGTCGTGTAGTCGGCGCTGCGCTTCGTCTTGTAGAGCATGAGCGCCTGCGCGGCGTTCTGGGCGGCCGTGCGCGCGAGGCCCGCCCGGTCGCCCCGCTGGGCCGTGCTGAGCTTCGTGCCGCGCCCGCCGCGTCGCTCGCTGAGCCACTGCTGCAGGGCCTCGGCGTCCTCGGGGAGTTCCGGCACGACGACCTCGCGCGGGACGTCGTCGCTCGTCGCGTACTGGCCCTGGACGATCTGCTCGACCAGGTCGCCGGTGCTGATGTCGAGCTCCTTGTCGACCACCCACCCCCGGACACCGCGGATGCGCCCGCCGCGCACGGAGAACAGCTGCACGGCGGCGGCGAGCTCGTCCTCGGCCACACCGAACAGGTCGAGGTCGACCGAGTCCCGGAGGACCACCGCCGACTTCTCGAGCACCGCTTCGAGGGCACCGACCTGGTCGCGGTAGCGCGCCGCCTGCTCGTAGTCCATGGCGTCGGCGGCCGCGGCCATGCGCTGCCGCAGGGTGGTGATCACCCTGCGGTCGTAGCTGCCCATGAACCGGACGAACTCCTCGACGATCGCCCGGTGCTCGGCGATCGTGACCTTCTGCGAGCAGGGTCCACCGCACTTGCCGATCTGGCCCGGGAAGCACGGCTTGCCCGTCTGCATCGCCTTCTTGTAGGACGAGTCCGAGCAGGTGCGGATCGGGAACACCTTGATCATCAGGTCGATGGTGTCGTGCACCGCCCAGATCTTCGGGTAGGGCCCGAAGTACTTCGCGCCCTTGATCTTCCGGTTCCGCGTCACCATCACCCGCGGCGACTCCTCGCCCAGGGTGATCGCCATGTACGGGTACGACTTGTCGTCCCGGAACTTGACGTTGAACGGCGGGTCGAACTCCTTGATCCACGTGTACTCGAGCTGCAGTGCCTCGATCTCGGAGCCGACGGTGGTCCACTCGACGCTCCGGGCCGTGAGCACCATGCGCCGGGTGCGCTCGTGGAGGGTCGGCAGCGGTGCGAAGTAGTTGCTCAGGCGGGCGCGGAGGTTCTTCGCCTTGCCGACGTAGAGCACCCGACCGGCCTCGTCACGCCACCGGTAGACGCCTGGGTCGGTCGGGATCTCCCCCGCCTTCGGCCGCCAGGAGACGGTGTCCGCCACCTACCGAGCACCCGCCTTCTGCTTGCTCTGCTGCCCGCCCTGGTGCTTCTGGGTGGCCTGACGCGCACCGACCGCCTGCTCCTTGCCGACACGGGCGTCCTGCGCATCGAAGATCTCGCGCAGGAAGACACCGGTGTGACTCTCGGGGACGTCGGCCACGTGTTCCGGGGTGCCGACGGCCAGGACCGTACCGCCACCGGCACCGCCCTCCGGTCCCATGTCGACCAGCCAGTCGGCGGACTTGATCACGTCGAGGTTGTGCTCGATCGTGATCACGGTGTTGCCCTTGTCGACCAGGCTCTGCAGCACGAGCAGCAGCTTCCGGACGTCCTCGAAGTGCAGGCCGGTCGTCGGCTCGTCGAGCACGTAGACCGTGCGGCCGTTCGAGCGGCGCTGGAGTTCCGTCGCGAGCTTGACGCGCTGGGCCTCGCCACCGGAGAGGGTCGTCGCGCTCTGCCCGAGGCGCACGTAGCCGAGGCCCACGTCGACGAGCGTCGCCATGTAGCGGTGGATCGCCGAGATCGGCTCGAAGAAGTCGGCCGCCTCGCTGATCGGCATGTCGAGGACCTCGGAGATGTCCTTGCCCTTGTAGTGCACCTGCAGCGTCTCGCGGTTGTACCGCGCACCGCCGCAGACCTCGCACGCCACGTAGACGTCGGGCAGGAAGTTCATCTCGATCTTGATCGTGCCGTCACCCGAGCAGTTCTCGCAGCGGCCGCCCTTGACGTTGAAGCTGAAGCGACCGGGCTGGTAGCCGCGCGCCTTCGCCTCGGGCGTCTCGGCGAAGAGCTGCCGGATGCGGTCGAACACGCCGGTGTAGGTCGCCGGGTTGGACCGCGGGGTGCGGCCGATCGGCGCCTGGTCGACGTGCACGACCTTGTCGAGCTGGTCGAGGCCCTTCACGCGGGTGTGCTTGCCGGCGATGTGCCGTGCGCCGTTGAGCTGGTTCGCGAGCACCTTGTACAGGATGTCGTTGACCAGGGTCGACTTGCCGGAACCGCTGACGCCGGTCACCGCGGTGAAGACACCGAGCGGGAAGTCGACGTCGACCTGCTTGAGGTTGTTCGCCCGGGCGCCCTGCACGCTGATGACGCGCTTCGGGTTGATCTTCCGTCGCTCGGCGGGCACCTCGATCGCGCGCCGACCGGCCAGGTAGTCACCGGTCACCGACTCGCGGTTCGCGATGATGCCCTCGTAGGAGCCGGAGTGCACGACCTTGCCGCCGTTCACGCCCGCGCCCGGTCCGATGTCGACGACCCAGTCCGCCGTGCGGATGGTGTCCTCGTCGTGCTCGACGACGATGAGGGTGTTGCCGAGGTCCTTGAGCTTGACGAGCGTGTCGATGAGCCGACGGTTGTCGCGCTGGTGCAGGCCGATGCTCGGCTCGTCGAGCACGTAGAGCACACCCGTCAGGCCCGATCCGATCTGCGTCGCGAGCCGGATGCGCTGTGCCTCGCCGCCGGAGAGCCCACCGGCTCCGCGCGCGAGGGTCAGGTAGTTCAGGCCGACCTCGAGCAGGAACTCGAGCCGCGCGCGGATCTCGCGGAGGACCGCGGCCGCGATGTGCGCCTCACGCTCGGTGAGCGTCAGCTCCTCCATGAAGCCGTACGCCTGGTCGAGCGACATGTCGGTCACGTCGGCGATGCTGCGACCGTCGACCGTCACGGCGAGGACCTCGGGCTTGAGGCGCGTGCCGTCGCAGACCGGGCAGGGGACCTCGCGCAGGTAGCCCTGGAAGCGCTGCCGCTGCGAGTCCGACTCGGCCTCGGCGAACTTGCGCTCGATGTAGGGCATGACGCCCTCGAACCCGCTCGTGTACCGCATCTCGCGGCCGAAACGGTTCTTCCACGACACGGAGACCTGGAAGTCCTTGCCGGTCAGGATCGCGGCCTGCACCGACGGGTCGAGCTGGTTCCACGGGGTGTCGAGGCCGAACCCGAGGTCCTTGCCGAGACCCGCGAGGAGCTTCTCGAAGTACGAGTACAGCCCGCTCGTGCCCGTCCAGGGCAGCAGGACGCCGTCTCGCAGCGAGGCCTCGGGGTCGCCGAGCACCAGGTCGGGGTCGACCGACATGCGGGTACCGAGGCCCGAGCACTCGGGGCAGGCACCGAACGGTGCGTTGAACGAGAAGGTCCGCGGCTCGATCTCGGTGAGCGCGAGCGGGTGGTTGTTCGGGCAGGACAGGTTCTCGGAGTAGGTCCGGACCGCGCCGGGCCCCTCGTGGTCGACGAGGTCGATCGCCACGGTGCCGTTCGTCAACCGCAGGGCGGTCTCGAGCGAGTCGGTGAGGCGGCCGAGGATGTCGTCGCTCGCCACGAGACGGTCGACGATCACCGAGATGTCGTGCTTGACCTGCTTCTTGAGCTTGGGCGGGTCGCTCAGCTGGATGCGCTCACCGTCGACGATCGCACGGGCGTACCCCGAGGCCGCGAGCTCCTGGAAGAGGTCGACGAACTCGCCCTTCTTCTTGGAGACGACCGGCGCGAGGACCTGGAAGCGCGTGCCGGTCTCGAACTCCATGAGCTGGTCCGCGATCTGCTGCACGCTCTGCTTGCTGATCACCTCGCCGCAGACGGGGCAGTGCGGGACACCGATGCGCGCCCAGAGCAGACGCATGTAGTCGTAGACCTCGGTGATGGTGCCCACGGTCGACCGCGGGTTCCGGTTCGTCGACTTCTGGTCGATCGAGACCGCCGGCGACAGGCCCTCGATGAAGTCGACGTCGGGCCGGTCCACCTGGCCGAGGAACTGCCGGGCGTAGGCCGACAGCGACTCCACGTAGCGCCGTTGGCCCTCGGCGAAGATCGTGTCGAACGCGAGCGAGGACTTGCCCGACCCGGACAGCCCGGTGAACACGACGAGCGAGTCCCGAGGGATCTCGAGGTCGACGTCGCGGAGGTTGTGCACGCGAGCGCCCCGGACGCTGAGCGTCGAGGTGCTGTGCGGCGCCGTCCCGCCGGGGATGTGGAGGTCTGCAGGCTCGCCGAAGGCGTTCCGGCCCGGGGTCGCGGTTCCGCGGTCAGAGGTGATGGTCATCGCAGACGATTCTACGAAGCAGGACCGACATCCGTCCGGGCGTGGCGGTCTAGCCGAGTGCGTCGAGAGCGAACGCGACGCCGGTCGCCCGTTCGCTCGCCGTCCAGAGGCGCGCAGCGACGGTGCGGTCGTGGGCACGCGGGCGCGCCGGGACGAGGGCCGGACGACCGGCGAACTGGAGCGGACCGGCCGGCCCCCAGTACTCCCCCGAGCGCACGGCCTCACCGACGGCGGCGTGCACGAGTGGCCACGCCCCGGCGTCCTTGCCCTGCGCCACCCAGCCCGAGCCCGCCCGCATCCACGCCGGTTCCGACCGCGTCGGCGCGACGTCCGGTCGGGGCGGCGCGGCGGCGTCGAGCGCCAGCCCCGGGTGCGCGACGACGCTGCGCACCCGCGAGCCGGCGTCACCCAACCGCTGCGCGAGCTCGAAGCCGAACAGCATCACCGCGAGCTTGCTCCTGGCGTACTGGCGGTGGCCCTCGTAGCGGCCGACCGCGAGCGGATCCGTCCGGTCGAGCGTCGTGAGGCGGTGCGCGATGGAGCCGAGGTGCACCACACGCCCGGCGTCCTGGTCGAGGGCCGGCAGCGCCAGCGCCGTCCAGGCGAAGTGTCCGAGGTGGTTCGTGCCGACCTGCAGTTCGAAGCCCTGCGCGGTGCGCTGCGGGCGAGCCGATCCGACCACGCCGGCGTTGTTGAGCAGAGCGTGCACGGGGCCGAGCTCCCGGAGCCGCACGGCCGCGGCACGCACGCTGTCGAGGTCGGCCAGGTCGAGGTGCAGGTGCACGAGCGCTGCGTCGTCGACGTGCTTCCGGATGCCCCGCTCGGCAGCGGCGGCACGCTCGGGGTTCCGCGTGGCGAGCACGACCCGGTGGCCCTGTGCCGCGAGCTGCTCGGCTGCGTGGTAGCCCAGGCCGGCGCTGGCACCCGTGACGACGACCGTCCGCCGCGCGGTCCCGGAGGTGTCAGCGGACATGCCCGGCGGACTCCATCTGTCGCAGCGCCTTCTTCAGGTCCTGCACCTCGTCGCGGAGCCGTGCCGCCAGCTCGAACTTCAGCTCGGCCGCGGCCTGCAGCATCTGGTCGTTGAGGTCGGCGATCGTCGCCTCGAGCTGGGTCGCGCCCTCTCCCGCGATGCCCTCGCGACGCAGGTTCGGCGTGGGCGACCGGCGGCCGTCGGAACCCGGGCGACCCTCGAGCAGCGCCTTGGTGTCGTCGCTCTCGCGCTGCAGCACCTCAGTGATGTCGGCGATCTTCTTGCGGAGGGGCTGCGGGTCGATGCCGTGCTCGAGGTTGTAGGCGACCTGCTTCTCGCGGCGCCGATCGGTCTCGTCGATCGCCTGGCGCATGGAGTCGGTGATCTTGTCGGCGTACATGAGGACCTGGCCCGACACGTTGCGGGCGGCACGGCCGATCGTCTGGATGAGCGACGTCGACGACCGCAGGAACCCTTCCTTGTCGGCGTCGAGGATCGCCACGAGGGACACCTCGGGCAGGTCGAGGCCCTCGCGCAGCAGGTTGATGCCGACGAGCACGTCGTACACGCCCTGGCGCAGCTCCGTCAGCAGTTCGACACGCTTCAGGGTGTCGACGTCGGAGTGCAGGTACCGCACGCGGACGCCGGCGTTGCCGAGGAAGTCCGTGAGTTCCTCGGCCATCCGCTTGGTCAGGGTCGTGACGAGCACGCGCTCGTCACGCTCGACGCGCAGCTTGATCTCCTCGAGCAGGTCGTCGATCTGGCCGTCGCTCGGCTTCACGACGATCTCGGGGTCGACGAGACCCGTCGGACGGATGATCTGCTCGACGACGCTGTCGGTGACGCCGAGTTCGTACTTGCCCGGGGTCGCCGACAGGTAGACCTTCTGCCCGACGCGCTCGAGGAACTCCTCCCACGTCAACGGTCGGTTGTCGAGCGCGCTCGGCAGGCGGAATCCATGCTCCACGAGCGTGCGCTTGCGGGAGGCGTCACCCTCGTACATCGCGCCGATCTGCGGCACGGTCACGTGCGACTCGTCGATCACGATCAGGAAGTCGTCCGGGAAGTAGTCGATGAGGCAGTGCGGCGCCTCGCCCGCATCGCGCCCGTCCATGTGGCGCGAGTAGTTCTCGATGCCGGAGCAGAAGCCGATCTGCTCCATCATCTCGATGTCGAAGGTCGTGCGCATGCGGAGCCGCTGGGCCTCGAGCAGCTTGCCCTGGCCCTCGAGCTCGGCGAGTCGGTCGGCCAGCTCGTCCTTGATCCGCTCGATCGCCCGGTGCATGACGTCGGTGTCGGCGACGTAGTGCGACGCCGGGAAGATCGAGACACCGGGCAGGTCCGCGATGACGTTGCCGGTCAGCGGGTGCAGCGAGGTGAGCGCCTCGATCTCGTCACCGAACATCTCGATGCGGATCGCGTGCTCTTCGTACATCGGGATGATCTCGATGGTGTCGCCGCGGACGCGGAAGGTGCCGCGGGCGAAGTCGACGTCGTTGCGCTGGTACTGCATGCCGACGAACTTGCGCACGAGCTGGTCGCGGGAGATCGTCTGGCCGACGTGGAGCGCGATGGACGCGTTCATGTACTGCTCGGGCGTGCCGAGGCCGTAGATGCAGGACACGGTCGACACCACCACGACGTCGCGCCGGCTGAGCAGCGAGTTCGTCGTCGAGTGCCGGAGCCGCTCGACCTCCGCGTTGACCGACGAGTCCTTCTCGATGAAGGTGTCCGTCTGCGGGACGTACGCCTCGGGCTGGTAGTAGTCGTAGTACGAGACGAAGTACTCGACCGCGTTGTTCGGCAGGAGCCCGCGGAACTCGTTCGCCAGCTGCGCGGCAAGGGTCTTGTTGTGCGCGAGCACGAGCGTCGGCCGCTGGACCTGCTCGATCAGCCAGGCGGTGGTCGCCGACTTGCCGGTACCGGTCGCGCCGAGCAGCACGACGTCGGTCTCACCCGCGTTGATCCGACCGGCGAGCTCGGCGATCGCCGCCGGCTGGTCACCGCTCGGCGAGTACTCGCTGATCACCTCGAAGGGACGGATCGCCCGGGTGGGCTGGATCGACACTGCCATGGGGACAACGGTAGTCGCGTCCCCTGACACCCGACGGCCCTGATCGCCCACAGCTGAGCGGGTTCCCGGGCCTGCTGGGCCCGTTCAGGACGCGATGCGGTCCCACACCGCGTCGGCGGACCGCAGGGTGCCCTCGAGCGAACCGGTCGCGTCCACGACGTGGTCGGCGAGGGCGAGCCGCTCGGCGTCCGACGCCTGGGCCGCCACACGACGCTCGGCCTCGTCACGCGGCATGCCCCGGTGCTCGATGAGTCGTCCGACCCGCTGCGCCGCAGGGGCGTCCACGACGACGACCGCGTCGAACCGGATCGGCCGACTCCCCCTGGCCTCGGCGAGGAGCGGGACGTCGTAGACGACGACGGCTTCCGGATCAGCGGCCTCGGCAGCGTCGAACGCTCCCCGTGCGAGCCGCCACACCTCCGGGTGGGTGATCCCCTCGAGGTCCTTCCGCGCCGAGGCGTCGGAGAAGACGATGGTGCCCAGGGCGGCCCGGTCGAGCGCGCCGTCGGGGGCGAGCACGCCCGTCCCGAACCGTTCGACGACACGGGCGAGCCCAGGGCTGCCCGGAGCGACCGCCTGCCGCGCGAGCCGGTCGGCGTCGACGACGACCGCGCCGTGCTCCGCCCAGCGACGGGAGACGGTGGACTTGCCCGCGGCGATGCCGCCTGTCAGACCGATGATGCGCACCGGTCCAGGCTACCGAGGACGTCGTGGAACGCCGGAAGCCCGGCACCCCCTCAGGGGTACCGGGCTTCCGGGACGTGCGACCCGCTCGATCAGTTGTTCGAGCTGAGCTTCTCGCGGAGCGCCGCGAGCGAGGCGTCGTCGGCCAGGGTGCCCTGACCGTTCGACTCGCTCGAGAAGGTCGACGAGGACGAGGACGAGCTCGAGGCCGAGGCGGGGAGGTCGAAGCCACCCTTCTCCTCGTCCGCGATGGTCTTCGCGACCTGCGCCTTGTGGGCCTCCCAGCGCGACTGGGCGGCCGCGTACTGGCCCTCCCACTCGGTGCGCTGGGTGTCGTAGCCCTCGAGCCACTCGTTGGTCTCCGGGTCGAAGCCCTCGGGGTACTTGTAGTTGCCCTGGTCGTCGTACTCGGTCGGCATGCCGTAGAGCGCCGGGTCGAACTCGGTGCCCTCCGGGTCCACGCCCTCGTTCGCCTGCTTGAGGCTGAGCGAGATGCGACGACGGTCGAGGTCGATGTCGATGATCTTGACGAAGACCTCGTCACCGACGGAGACGACCTGCTCGGCGAGCTCGACGTGCTTGTTCGAGAGCTCCGAGATGTGGACGAGACCCTCGATGCCGTCGGCGACGCGGACGAAGGCACCGAACGGCACGAGCTTCGTGACCTTGCCCGGTGCGATCTGACCGATCGCGTGGGTGCGGGCGAAGACCTGCCACGGGTCCTCCTGCGTGGCCTTGAGCGAGAGCGACACGCGCTCGCGGTCCAGGTCCACCTCGAGGATCTCGACGGTGACTTCCTGACCGACCTCGACGACCTCGCTGGCGTGCTCGATGTGCTTCCAGGAGAGCTCGGAGACGTGGACGAGACCGTCGACGCCGCCCAGGTCGACGAACGCACCGAAGTTGACGATCGACGACACGATGCCCTTGCGGACCTGGCCCTTGTGGAGGTTGTTGAGGAAGGTGGTGCGCGACTCGGACTGCGTCTGCTCGAGCAGGGCGCGGCGCGAGAGGACCACGTTGTTGCGGTTCTTGTCGAGCTCCAGGATCTTCGCCTCGAGCTCCTGGCCCAGGTACGGGGTCAGGTCGCGGACGCGACGCAGCTCGATGAGCGAGGCCGGGAGGAAGCCACGGAGGCCGATGTCGACGATGAGACCGCCCTTGACGACCTCGATGACCGTGCCGGTCACGACGCCGTCGGACTCCTTGATCTTCTCGACGTCGCCCCACGCACGCTCGTACTGCGCACGCTTCTTCGACAGGATGAGGCGGCCTTCCTTGTCCTCCTTCTGGAGGACAAGGGCCTCGACCTCGTCGCCGACCTCGACGACCTCGTTGGGGTCGACGTCGTGCTTGATCGAGAGCTCGCGCGAGGGGATGACACCCTCGGTCTTGTAGCCGACGTCGAGGAGGACCTCGTCGCGGTCGATCTTCACGACGGTTCCGGAGATCAGATCGCCGTCGTTGAAGAACTTGAGGGTCTTCTCGACCTCGGCCAGGAAGTCATCAGCCGAGCCGATGTCGTTGATGGCGACCTGCTTGGGAGCCTTGGTCGTGGTGGTTGTCATGTAGAGATTGCTCCGAACGGACATGAGTCGGGCCGTGACGGCGAGGGAGCGACCCCCTGGTCCGCACCGAACGTCGGTGCGAGCCGTCATGGCAGTGGTTGGTTGGCGCGGATTGCGCCGATTGAGTCTAGCCGCAGGGCCGCGGGCCCCACAACCGGGCGTGTCGCGTGTCGCGTGTCCGCGGTGACCGGAGGACGGACGGGAGGCACGTGGCGACCCCGCCACGCGCCTCCCGTCCGTCGACCCGTCGCTCCGTCAGTCGAGCAGCGCGGTCCGGAGCGTGTCCAGGCCGACGCCGCCGAGCGCGAGCGCCCGGTGGTGGAACGCCTTCAGGTCGAACGCGGCGCCCTCGCGTGCGGCGAGCTCGTCGCGGATCGACTCCCAGACGCGCTGCCCGACCTTGTAGGACGGCGCCTGCCCCGGCCACCCGAAGTACCGAGCGACCTCGAACTGCACGAACTCCGGCGCCATGTTGACGTTCCGACCCATGAAGTCGAGCGCGTACTCCCACGTCCAGCCACCGCCGTCGGGGTTGGTCTTCTGCAGGTGCACACCGATGTCGAGCACCACCCGGGCCGCCCGCATCCGCTGGCCGTCGAGCATGCCGAGGCGGTCGCCGTCGTCGTCGAGGAACCCGAGCTGCTCCATGAGCCGCTCGGCGTAGAGCGCCCAGCCCTCGACGTGCCCGGACGGACCCGCCAGCTGCCGGCGCCACGTGTTGAGCTCCCCGCGGTTGTAGACCGCCTGGCTGATCTGCAGGTGGTGGCCCGGGACGCCCTCGTGGTAGACCGTGGTCTTCTCGCGCCACGTGCCGAACTCGGTCACGCCCTGCGGCACCGACCACCACATGCGACCGGCCCGCGAGAAGTCGTCGGAGGGGCCGGTGTAGTAGATCCCGCCCTCCTGCGTCGGGGCGATCCGGCACTCCAGGCGCTTGATCGGGTCGGCGATGTCGAAGTACTCCCCGTCCATCGCGCGGATCGACGCGTCACTGGTCTCCTGCATCCACCGCTGCAGGGCGTCGGTGCCGTGCAGGATGCGGGCGGGGTCGGCGTCGAGGACCTCGATCGCGCGCGCCACCGAGGCGCCGGACTCGATGCGGTCCGCGATGCGCTCCTGCTCGTCGCGCATCCGGGCGAGCTCCTCGATGCCCCACTCGTACGTCTCGTCGAGGTCGACGACGGCACCCAGGAAGCGTCGGGAGTGCAGCTCGTAGTCCTCGCGACCGACCGCGTCGACCGGGGTCGCCAGGGGCAGCAGCTCGTGCTCGAGGAAGCCGCCGAACGACCGGTACGCGGCCGCCGCGACCTCGGCGCCGCGCACCAG
Organism: Curtobacterium sp. 260; assembly: GCF_030803485.1. NCBI lineage: Bacteria > Bacillati > Actinomycetota > Actinomycetes > Micrococcales > Microbacteriaceae > Curtobacterium > Curtobacterium sp. 260. The sequence goes on from NZ_JAURUY010000005.1 coordinate 70,260, forward strand.
CTCGCCGCGGAGCGACTCGGGCAGCGGTGCGCCGCCCTCGAGCGCGGCGCCGTCGACGAGCTGGCGGAAGAACCCGTCCTCGGCACCGTTGCGCGCGGCCTGCTCGGCGATGAGTGCGACCTGGCGCGCGGCGGGCGTGACCTGCTCGCGCGTGCCCTGCAGCAGGGTCTCGCGGTAGCCCTCCAGGGCGTCCGGCAGCGCGTGCAGGCGCCCCGCGACGTCCTGCCAGTCGTCGGTGGTCGCGGTCGGCATCAGGTCGAGGACGTCGCGGAGCTCCTGCGCGGGGCTCGCGATCACGTTGAGGTCCCGCAGGTGCAGCTTCCGCTCGTGCGACTCCACGACCAGGTCGAGCTCCGCTCCGAGGTCGGTCTTCGTCACCCGGTCGACGTCGTCCGTCGACTCGGCGGCGTCGAGGGCGCGGCGCGCGGAACGTGCGGCGTCGGCGAGGGCGTCGGCGCCGGCGGGCGAGGTGTCGCCGTAGCCGTCGGTGCGCCCGGCGACCCCGATGTACGTGGCGACGGTCGGGTCGAGGTCGACGAGGGTGGACACCCAGTCCTCGGCGACGCGGTCGACGGCGGACGGCTGGCGGACGGGTCGGTCTTCGCTCATGCCCCGACCCTACCGAGCGGCTCGGCGCGCGCCGGGTGCCGATCCGCGCACGGGAGGTCGATCCGCGCGTGGGACGCCGTTCCTTCCGGCCTCCGACGCGCGGTTCGGCATCCCAGGTCACGTGTGATGGGCAGGAACGCTCACCACGCTGGCTGCACGGCACCACGAACGGACGGGAGGCACGGTGCCAGCTGGCACCGCGCCTCCCGTCCGTGACGTGGCCGCGTCGCGACCGACCGGCGTCAGTGCGCCGCGGACTCCCAGTTCGGGCCGACGCCGACCGACACGTCGAGCGGGACGCTCAGCTCGGCAGCCGCGCCCATCCGGGTGCGCAGGATCTCCTCGACGCGTTCCTGCTCGCCGGGAGCGACCTCGAGGATGAGCTCGTCGTGCACCTGGAGCAGCAGGTGCGACTCGAGCGATCCCTCGCGGAGGTCCTCGTCGACACCGAGCATCGCGATCTTCATGATGTCGGCGGCCGACCCCTGGATGGGCGCGTTCAGCGCCGCGCGCTCGGCGTTCTCGCGGAGGACGCGGTTCGGGCTCTTCAGGTCCGGGAACGGACGCCGGCGACCGAAGATCGTCTCGGTGTAGCCGTCCTCACGGGCCTGCTCGACGACGCCCCGGAGGTAGTCGCGCACCGCACCGAAGCGGGCGAAGTACTCGTTCATGAGCGTGCGCGCCTCGGACTGCTCGATGCGGAGCTGCTTCGACAGGCCGAAGGGACTGAGCCCGTAGGCCAGGCCGTACGACATCGCCTTCACCTTCGTGCGCATCTCGGGCGTGACGTCCGCCGGCTCGACCGAGAACACCCGGGCACCGACGAAGCGGTGCAGGTCCTCGCCCTCGTTGAACGCCTGGATGAGCCCCGGGTCGCCGGACAGGTGCGCCATGATGCGCATCTCGATCTGCGAGTAGTCGGCGGTCACGAGCGTCGTGTACGGCTCGGCGACCGCGAAGGCCGACCGGATGCGGCGACCCACGGCGGTCTTGACCGGGATGTTCTGCAGGTTGGGATCCGTCGACGAGACCCGGCCGGTGCTCGTGCCGGTCTGCTCGTAGCGGGTGTGGATGCGTCCGTCGACGACCGCGGCGTCGAGCGTGTCGACGATCTGCCGGAGCTTCGTGGCGTCGCGGTGCTGCAGCAGCAGTCCGAGGAACGGGTGCGGGTGCTGCTCCTGCAGGTCGGCGAGGCTCGCCGCGTCGGTCGAGAAGCCGGTCTTCGTCTTGCGGGTCTTCGGCATCGCGAGCTCGGTGAACAGGACCTCCTGCAGCTGCTTCGGCGAGCCGAGGTTCACCTCGTGGCCGATCTCGGCGAAGGCCTGCTGCGCGAGCTCGGCGGCGCGCTCCCCCAGGTCGTGCGACAGCCCGGTCAGGACCGGGCGGTCGATGCCGACACCGATGGTCTCCATGCCCGCCAGCACCGGGACGAGCGGCAGCTCGATCGTGTCGAGCACCCGCAGCGAGGACTCGTCGACGCGGGAGCGCAGCGCGGTGTCGACCCGCAGGACGTACCAGGCGTGCACACCGACGTTGACCGGTTCGGTCTCGGGGACGAGCTGGTTCGGGTCGGCGGTCGGCAGCTCCTCGCCGAGTTCCTGGTGGACGAGGTCGGCGAGGGGCTGCCCCTGCTTGCCCGGCTGCGCGAGCCACCCGGTGATGCGGGCGTCCCCGGCGATGCCCCGCACCGTGATGCCGACCGTGCCGAGCGCCTTGATGGCGGCCTTGGCGTCGTGGAAGTGCTTCGGGGCGTCGGAGGCGAACCACGCGGCGAGCTGCTCGTAGTCCTTCGCGCCGCTGCCGCCGGGCACCAGGACGGCGTCGTCGTGGGTCGCGATGCCGATCGCGCTGAGCCGGCCGTCGATGACCTCGACCGCGACGCCGAACCCGTTCTCGGCGTCGTTCGCACCCTTGCGCTCGAGCCAGTACCCGAGCTCTTCGTCGATGACCGTGGTGACCTTCGGCGGGGTCGGCGCGCCGCTGTCGACCGAGCCGGGAGCATCGCTCGCCTCGCTCGGCTCACCGGTACCGGCGACCTTGAACACCCGGTCGAGCAGCGTGCGGAACTGCAGCTTCGCGAAGAGGTCGCGGACGGCCTGCTCGTCCAGCGGACGGAGGGCGACGTCCGCCGGTCCGACGGGCAGCTCGACGTCGTTCACGAGCCGGTTCAGCCTGCGGTTCCGGATCGCCCGGTCCTTCTGCTCGCGGAGGTTGTTCCCGACGACGCCCTTGATCTCGTCGGCGTGCTCGAGGACACCGTCGAGGGAGCCGTACGCGGTCACCCACTTGACCGCGGTCTTCTCACCCACCTTGTCGATGCCGATCAGGTTGTCGCTGGTCTCCCCCACGAGCGCCGCGATGTCCGGGTACTGGTGCGGCTCGATGCCGTACCGCTCGTACACCTTGTCGCGGTCGTAGCGCGTGAGCTCGGAGACGCCGCGGACCGACGGGTACAGCAGCGTGACGTCGTCGTTGACGAGCTGGATCGAGTCGCGGTCACCCGAGACCACGTACACCTGGTACCCCTGCTCGGCACCCTGTCGCGCGAAGGTGGCGAGGATGTCGTCGGCCTCGTAGTCCTCCTTCGTCACCGTCGTGATGCCCATCGCCTCGAGCGCCTGCTGCAGGAGCGGGATCTGGCCCTTGAACTCGGGCGGGGTCTCGGAGCGGGTGCCCTTGTAGTCCTCGTACTCGCGGGTGCGGAAGGAGAAGCGGGAGATGTCGAACGCGACCGCCAGGTGGGTCGGCTTCTCGCGCTGCAGGAGCATGAGCAGCATCGAGATGAAGCCGTGGATGGCGTTCGTGTGCTGCCCCTCGCGGTTCACGAAGCTGTCGACCGGCAGTGCGTAGAAGGCCCGGAAGGCGAGCGAGTGGCCGTCGATGACCATGAGGGTAGGCTTTGCGGAGTCCGACACCCGGACAGCCTACCGACGCCATCCGACACGGGAGTCCGCGAGCGTGACCGACGACGTGACCCACGAACCGACCACCTCCGGAGCCGTCGACGAACGGCTGTCCGAGCGCGGCACGGGCGAACTCGCCACGAAGATGGGCATGGAGATCACCGAGCTGAGCGCGGAGCGCGCCGTCGGGTCGATCCCCGTCGAGGGCAACCGCCAGCCGGTCGGGCTGCTGCACGGCGGAGCGTACGTCGTGCTCGCCGAGAGCCTCGGGTCGATGGCCGCGAACGTGCACGCCGGGCCCGGCCGCTACGCGGTCGGCATCGAGCTCAGTGCGTCGCACTCCCGCAGTGCGACGAGCGGCCGGGTCACGGGGACCTGCACGGCGATCCACCTCGGCGGCACGCTCACCACCCACGAGATCGTGCTCACCGACGACGAGGGCCGACGCTGCTCCACCGTGCGGATCACGAACATGATCCGCGAGCGGCGCTAGCGGTTCAGTCCTCGGGCGGTCGCTGCAGCAGCAGGCGGGCATCGCCGAACCCGAGCCGACGGTAGAGCGTCTCGCCGACGACGCTCGAGTGCACCACCACGCGCTCCGCGCCGGCCTCGTCCGCCACGTCGAGCAGCGCCGCGACGAGGTCCTTCGCCACGCCCGCTCCGCGGAGGTCCGGGTGCACGTAGACGCTCTGCAGTTCGGCAGCGACGCGACCCCGAGGGCGGTGCGGCACCGGCGGACGGGCGTTCAGTGCGAGCCACGCCATCCCCAGCACCTCCCCGTCGCGCTCCGCGACCACGCACCGGTGCGAGTCGGCGTGCTCGGCGGCGAAGGACGACATCGCCTCGCGGTACTCGTCGGGGGTCGCCGTCGGCCCGCGCCCGTCCTCGTCCACGCTCCAGCGCCAGCGCAGGTCGGCCACCGTCGGCATGTCCTCCGGCCGGGAGGCACGGATCACCACGTCGTCCATGCCCCCACCCTGCCACGTGGCGCCGCTGCGGCGGGGCCGACCCGCGCCTCCCGTCCGGCGCGCTGCCGCGGCCCCGCCGCTGCACGCGGTCTCCGACACGGAACGCGTCGTTCGACAGGTGCGGTGCCGCACGATGCGCGCGTACCCGGTGCAGGCGCATCGTCCGACGTCGCACGTGACGATCGACCGGCGCGATGTCGGCCGGTACCCGTGCACCGACGTCCGCGGGGTCCGGAACGCGGAGAGCGCCGCCGGACGGTGTCCGGCGGCGCTCTCCGCGTGAGCGAGCGGGTGCTCGTTACTTCTTGGCGCTGAGCTGCTCGATGATCGCCTTCGCGACGTCGTGCATCGTCAGACGACGGTCCATCGACGCCTTCTGGATCCAGCGGAACGCCTCGGGCTCGGTGAGGCCCATCTTCTCGTTGAGCAGGCCCTTGGCGCGGTCGACGAGCTTGCGGGTCTCGAACCGCTCGACGAGGTCGGCGACCTCGGCCTCGAGCGTGATGATCTGCTGGTGCCGCGAGAGGGCGATCTCGATCGCGGGGAGCAGGTCGTTCGGGGTGAAGGGCTTCACGACGTAGGCCAGGGCACCGGCTTCGGTCGCGCGCTCGACGAGGTCCTTCTGGCTGAACGCCGTGAGGAGGACCACCGGAGCGATGTGGTTCTTGGAGAGCTTCTCGGCAGCGGAGATGCCGTCGAGCTGGGGCATCTTGACGTCCATGACGACGAGGTCCGGGCGCAGGTCGGTCGCGAGCTGGACGGCGGTCTCACCGTCGCCGGCTTCCCCGACCACGTCGAACCCGTTGTCGCGGAGGATCTCGACGATGTCGAGACGGATGAGCGACTCGTCCTCGGCGACGACGACGCGACGCGGTGCTGCGGGGGTTGCTTCTGTGTCACTCACGACCGAGAGCCTACTAGACGGAGCGCGTGGCTTCCGTCAGCTGTGGATGCGCGGTTCGACGAACTTCTATACGAGTGGCGGGACGCTCGGTGCGCCCAGCCCCGCACGCCGTGAGCGACCTCGTACGAGTGGCGGGACGCTCGGTGCGCCCAGCCCCGCACGCCGTGAGCGACCTTGCACGAGTGGCGGGACGCTCGGTGCGCCCAGCCCCGCACGCCGGGAGCGACCTTGTACGAGTGGCGGGACTCGAACCCGCACGCCGTGAGGCAGAGCATTTTGAGTGCCCCGTGTCTACCGTTCCACCACACTCGCGAGGGCTCCAGGCTAGCAGGGCCCGGCCCCGCCCCCGGTCCTCACACCGGGGCGAGCGGTTGCAGCGCTCCCTCGGGCAGCTCGACCCGGACGGCGTCGCCCGCGCGGACGATGCCCCCCGTCACGACGACGCCCATCACGCCGCCCTTGCGCTCCACGGTGCCGTCCTCCGCCCGGCCGAGGACCGCGCGCAGCAGCCCCGGGTCGAAGTCGTTGATCTGCTGGCACGGGTTCCGGAGCCCGGTCACGCGCACACAGGCCTCGTCACCGAGGTGGAGCAGGGCCCCGGTCGGCAGTCCGAGCAGGTCGACGCCGCGGGTCGTGACGTTCTCCCCCATGTCCCCCGGCACGACGGTGTGCCCGGAGGCGGCGACCTCGTCGAACACCTCGGCGTGGAGCAGGTGGACCTGCCGCAGGTTCGGCTGTGACGGGTCCCTGGCGACGCGGGAGCGGTGCTGCACGGTCGTCCCGGCGTGCGCGTCGCCGTCGACGCCCCACCCCGCGACGAGGGTGATCTCCTCGACGACGGGCTTGCTGAAGCGGTGCTCGGCGTCGCGGCTCACCGCGACGATCCGTCCGTTCTCCTGATGAGCGCTCACGTCCCCATCGTGGCAGACACCGGGGCCGGAGCGACACCCCGGTCCGCGCCCGACCCGGGGTCGACGGCGCGGGTCGCGCGGGGCAGGCGGAGCACGAACCGCGCGCCGCCGAGCGTCCCGTCGTCGTCGTGGACGAGCGTGCCACCGTGGGCGACCGCGATGCCGCGGGCGATCGGCAGGCCGAGTCCGGCACCACCCGACCGGACGTCCCGCGACTCCCCCAGTCGGACGAGCCGGTCGAACACGCGCTCCCGGTCGCCGACGGGGATGCCGGGCCCGTCGTCCTCGACCACGAGCGTCGCCTCGTCGGCGTCCGTGCCGAGGGTCAGCCGCACCGTCCCCGTCCCGCCCGTGGCCCGCGCCGCGTTGTCGACGAGGTTGCCGAGCACCTGCGCGAGTCGGTCGGCGTCGACCTCGACCGGGACGGGCTCGGTCGGGAGTCCGGGGTGCATGGTGATCCCCGGCAGCCGGAGCTCGAGCCGGTCGACCTCGGCGCGCAGCCACGGGACGAGGTCGGTCGGCCGCCGGTCGAGCGCGATCCCCCGGTCGAGTCGCGCCATCGTGAGCATGTCGTCGACGAGGCGCGCCGCGCGGTCGGCCTGGCGGACGACGTGCACCGCGAGCACCTCGGTCGTCGCCGGGTCGTCGCCACCGCTCCGGACCAGCGTGTCCGCCGCCGCGCGGACGCCGGCGACGGGCGTGCGGAGCTCGTGTGCGGCGTCCGACAGGAAGCCCCGGACCCGTTCCTCAGCGGCCACGGCCTGCGCCTCGGCACCCTCGACGGCGTCGAGCATCTCGTCGAACGCGGCGGCGACGCGGCCGATCTCGGTGTCCGTCCTGGCAGGGCGCAACCGCCGACCACGGTCACCGTCGGCGATCGAACGGGCCGTCGCGGTGACCTCGTCGAGCGGACGCAGCGCGCGACGCACGACCAGGACCACTCCGACCACGGCGACACCCAGGAACACCGCGGACGCACCGCCCATCACCCAGCCGAGCTGCGTCAGGGTCTCCTGCACGTCGCGGGTGCCGGCGGTCAGTGTGATGCGTGTGCCGTCGTCGAGGACGGACCGGAGTGTGAGCACGCCGTCGTCCTCACTGGCACGCGACGACACCACCGTCGCACCGGAGGACGCCGATGCACCGGAGGACGCCGACGCACCCGACGACGCCGGTGCACCGGCGTCGGCAGCCCCGGTCGAGCCGCTGGAGGACGACCGGTCGCGCGGCGCCGGACCCGGGAGCTGCCCGGGGTCGGGCGGTCCGGAGCGCAGCTGGTCGGGTGTCGGCCCGGCCTCGACCGCGGCGCCGTCGGGCTGCACGATCCGCACCGAGAGGCCCTGCGCCGACAAGCGGTCGGCGAGGTCGTCCGCGTCGAGCACCCCCACGAGTGCGGCAGCGGCGGCAGCCCGGTCCCGCAGTCGGTCCTCGACCTGAGCACGCAGTCGGGCGCCGAGCACCGCCTCGACCGCGACGACGAGCCCGGCCAGCAGCACCGCGAGCAGCACGAGCACCGCGACCACGGTCCGCAGTCGCAGCGAGGACGTGCGCAGCCGTCGGTCGACCGCGGTCACGCCGCGCCCCGGTCGACGGAGAGCCGGTACCCGAGCCCGCGGACCGTGTGCACGAGCCGGGGACCGTGCACCTCCATCTTGCGGCGGAGTGCGCTGAGGTGGACCTCGACCAGGTTCGGCGCGATGTCCTCGTAGCCCCACACCTGCGTCGTGATCTGCCCCTTGGAGACGGTCCGGCCACGGCTCTCGGCGAGGAACCGCAGCAGCCGGAACTCCGTGGCCGTCAGGTCGAGCAGCACGCCGGCGCGTCGCACGGTCGCGCCCTCCGGGTCGAGCACGAGGTCGCCGACCTCGATCACCGACGGGACCCGACCGCGGCGGCGGAGCACGGCCGTGACGCGTGCCACGAGCTCGGCCATCGCGAACGGCTTCACCACGTAGTCGTCGGCCCCCTCGGCGAAGCCGCGCAGCCGGTCGTCGAGCTCGTCGCGGGCGGTCATCATCACGACGGCGGCGTCCGACCGCGTCCGGATCCGTGCCGCGAGCAGGATGCCGCTCGGTCCGGGCAGCATCCAGTCCAGCAGGACGAGGTCGGGAGCGGCGCGGTCGAGGTCCTCGGCGATCGTCCGGCCGTCGGTGGCCTCGGTCACGACGAACCCCTCGGCGCGCAGGGTCGCGGCCACGGCGGTGAGGAGGGAGTCGTCGTCCTCGACCACCAGGACACGTGCGGGTGCGTTCACGGCGGACACGGTAGGTGGGCACTGCCCGCAAGCAGCATGGAGGACGCTGGACGAACCCTGTGCTTCAGTCCTGCTTCAGGTTCGAGCTCGACCGTCGTCCTCGTCGCCGGACCGCCCCGGTCCGCCGACACCGACACGGAAGGCACACCATGCAGGACGAACGACACGACCAGCCTCTCACCGCGCCCGACCGCCGTCGGCGCACCCTGCGTCGCGTGGGGATCGGTTCCGCGGCCGCCGCGGCGCTGCTCCTCGGCGGGCTCGGCGTCACCGCTGCCGTCGCGGACGGCTCCGGCGCACCGAGTGCCACGAGCGCACCGACGGGAGCGCCGAGCGGCGCACCGAGTGGTGCACCCTCCGGTGCTCCCACTCCGGGCACGAAGGGTGCCCCCGGTCCCGGCGCGAAGGGCGCGGAGGGCGCCGCTCCGGCTCCGGGCTGCGTGGCAGCTCCGCCCGCGGCCGGCGACGCCCCGAAGCCGAAGGACGGCGCCGTCCCCGCCCCGCCGGAGGGCGCGGACGCCCCGAAGCCGCCCACGGGCTCCGACGCGCCGAAGCCGGAGGACGGGAACGCGCCGAAGCCGGAGGAGAGCGACGCACCCACGCCGCCGAAGGGCACGGACGCCCCGGAGCCGCCGCAGCCGGACCGGGACGGCGGCACGGACGGCTCTGCCACCCCGGCACCGACCTCCGGGTCCTGAGCGGGACGACCCGGTGCGGGAGGCGCGCGTCGTCGGCCGGACGGTCGACGCGTGGCGTGCCTCCCGGCCGGGCCGGGTCGCCCGTCACGATCCGTCGAGCGCCTCGATCGCAGCCACCAGGGCCGACCGACGCGGCGACCGCGGCGGCAGGACCGCGAGCAGCGCGCGCAGCACCTGCGCGTCGGCGGCGCCGTCCGCCGTCCGCGCCCACGCCTGGAGCGCCTCGACGCCACCGTCGGCGACGAGCGCCTCCCGGAACCGCGTCCTGACCCGGTCGCGCAGGTCGTCGACGCCCGGCGAGACGGAACCGGGCAGGACCGGGCCGACGTACCGGTCGACGGCCTGGAGGCGCGCCCCGCGGTCGAGCGCGGACAGGACGGAGTCGACGTCCGTCCGCAGCCCCTGGAGTCGGTACGGTCGCGAGGTCACCGTCGCACCGGGGGCGTGCGCCGCGAGCACGCGACGCAGGCGCACCACCTCGGCACGGAGCGTGGTGACGGCACCGCGGTCGCCGTACACGGCGACCGCCAGGTCCGCCGCCGCGAGGCCGCCGGGCGTCGATGCGAGCACCGCGAGGATCTCCGAGTGCCGTTCCGACAGCCGGACCGTGCGCCCGTCGGAGGTCAGTGTCGCGGTGTCCGAGCCGAGGAGGGCCAGTCCGACGGCCGGACACGGCGCACCGCGGCCGCGTCCACGGGGCACGTCCCCGGTCGGTCCGGGGGTGCGGAGGCCCTGCACCGCCCGGAGTGCCAGTTCCGCCTCGGCCACCGCGGCCGTGGCGACGAGGAGCGGCAGGGTGTGGCGTTCGACCGCGCGCGCATCGCCGGTGATGTCGAGCGCCCCGACGACGGCGCCGGTCGGGTCGTGGAGCGGCACCGCCGTGCACGAGAAGGCCTTGACGGCGGTCGCCCAGTGCTCGTCCGCGTGGATCTGCACCGCCCGGTCGAGCCGCAGGGCCGTACCGGGCGCGCTCGTGCCCGCGCGCTCCTCCGCCCAGTCCGCACCCGGCAGGAAGCCCATGTCCTCGGCTGCGCTGCGGGCGGGACGCGCGCCGTCGACCCAGACGAGACGCCCGGCGGCGTCGGTGACGGCGACGACGCACCCCGCGGACCGCACGTCGTCGAGCAGCAGCCGCCGCACCACGGGCAGTGCCGTCCCGAGCGGCCCGTGGCGGCGGAGCGCGTCGAGCTCGTCGGGCCCCAGCGCCAGCGACGGCCGGTCGTCCGGGTCGACCCGGGCACAACGACGCCAGGACGCGGCGACGAGCGGACGCAGCCCCGCGGGTGCGCGCATCGGGCCTCCTCGTGACGAGACGTCCGCCGCGTCGTCGCGGTCGACGGGGTCAGCCTACGTCCGGTGGTCCGCGGGGACCAGACCGAGGTCGTCGAGCTCGTCGTCGGTGAGCATGCGCGACCGCGTGAGGAACCGCTTGCCCTCCGGCACCTCGAGCGAGAAGCCCGCGCCCCGACCGTCGACCACGTCGATCGTCAGGTGCGTGTACTTCCAGTACTCGAACTGCGCGCGTGACATCCAGACCTCGACGGGTCCGGTGCCGTCGACGTCGAGCGCACCGAGGAGCACGTCGGCCGGCCCCGTCCGGAACATCCCGACCGGGTAGCACATCGGGCTCGACCCATCGCAGCAGCCGCCGGACTGGTGGAACATGAGCGGCCCGTGCCGGGCGGCGAGGGAGCGCAGGAGCTCCCCCGCCGCCGGCGTCACCGCGACGCGCGCCGCGGCCGGGCGGTCCGGGTCGGGCATCAGAAGAAGCCCATCGGACCGTCGGCGTACGACACGAGCAGGTTCTTCGTCTGCTGGTAGTGCTCGAGCATCATCTTGTGGTTCTCGCGCCCGATGCCGGACTGCTTGTACCCGCCGAAGGCCGCTCCGGCCGGGTACTGGTGGTAGGTGTTCGACCACACGCGACCGGCCTGGATGTCACGCCCGGCGCGGTAGAGCGTCGTCGCCTCGCGGCTCCAGACCCCGGCACCCAGTCCGTAGAGGGAGTCGTTGGCGATCCGGATGGCGTCGTCGTAGCCGTCGAAGCTGGTGAGCGCGAGCACGGGGCCGAAGATCTCCTCCTGGAAGATGCGCATGGCGTTGTCGCCCTCGAAGACGGTGGGCTGCACGTAGTAGCCGCCGGACAGGTCACCGCCGAGGTCCGCCCGCTCGCCGCCCGTCAGCAGCTTCGCCCCCTCCTGCTTCCCGATGTCGATGTAGCTCAGGATCTTCTCGAGCTGGTCGTTCGACGCCTGCGCACCGATCATCGTCACCGGGTCCAGCGGGTGTCCCTGCTTGACCGCGCGCACCCGGTCGAGCCCGTCCGCGACGAACCCGTCGTAGATCTCGCGCGCCACCAACGCCCGGGACGGGCACGTGCAGACCTCGCCCTGGTTGAGGTTGAAGAACGCGAACCCCTCGAGGGCCTTGTCGTAGAAGGAGTCCCGCTCCTGCGCGACGTCGGCGAAGAACACGTTCGGGCTCTTCCCGCCGAGCTCGAGCGTCACCGGGATCAGGTTCTGCGAGGCGTACTGCATGATGAGCCGGCCGGTGGTGGTCTCCCCGGTGAAGGCGACCTTGCGGATGTCCGGGTGCTGGGCGAGCGGCGCGCCGACCTCGATGCCGAACCCGTTCACGACGTTGAGGACCCCGGCGGGCACGAGGTCGCGGATCAGTTCCACCAGCACGTGGATCGATGCCGGCGTCTGCTCCGCGGGCTTGAGCACGACGCAGTTGCCGGCGGCGAGGGCGGGCGCGAGCTTCCACACCGCCATGAGGATCGGGAAGTTCCACGGGATGATCTGCCCGACGACGCCGAGCGGTTCGTGGAAGTGGTAGGCGACGGTGTCGTGGTCGATCTCCCCCGTCGAGCCCTCCTGCGCGCGGATCGCTCCGGCGAAGTAGCGGAAGTGGTCGACGGCGAGCGGGATGTCCGCGCCGAGGGTCTCGCGGATCGGCTTGCCGTTCTCCCAGGTCTCGGCGACCGCGAGCTCCTCGAGGTGCGCCTCCATCCGGTCGGCAATCCGGTTGAGGATGCCGGCGCGCTCGGCGACGCTCGTGCGCGACCAGGCGGGGAAGGCCCTCCAGGCGGCCTCCACTGCCCGGTCGACGTCGGTCGAGTCGCCCCGGGCGACCTCGGTGAAGACCCTGCCCGTCACCGGCGTGGGGTTCTCGAAGTACCGGCCGCCGGCGGGCGGGACGTACTCGCCGCCGATGAAGTGGTCGTACCGGGAACGGTAGGAGACGAGCGCCCCGTCCTCGCCGGGTGCGGCGTAGGTCGATGGCGATGCTGCGATGGTCATGGTGGACACCTTTCGACGACGCTGTCGGTGGCGCTGGTCCAGCACCTGCGGCGACGGTACGACGCCGGGGGTTGCAAGCGGTTGCGCCGGGTGGCGACCCCGGGCGCCGGCGACCGCCCCGGGCGCCCGTGACCTCCCCAGAGCGCCCGCGGCCTCCCCGGACACCGGCGACCGCCCCCGGGTACCGTCGGTGTCCTCGCGGACCGAGCGGAAGGGGCACCCGTGGACTCTCGCGCCGTGCGGTCCTTCCGTGCGTTCGTCGTCGCCACGGCCGTCGTCGCGATCGTGCTCGGCATCGTGGCCGTTGTCTGGCCCGCGCCGTCGATCGTGCTCGTCGCCCTCGTCTTCGGCGTCTACCTCGTGGTCGCCGGCACGATGCGCGTGGTCGCCGCGGTCCGCGGGCACGGGACGTCCGCGGTGTGGCGGTGGACGGCGGGTGCCGTCGGCGGGCTCGTCGGGGTGGCGGGACTCGTCGCGCTCGTCGCTCCCGCCGTCCCGCTCCTCGTCTACGCGGTGCTGGCCGGGGTGGGGTTCCTCGTGGAGGGCGTCGCCGCGCTCGTCGGTGCCGTCGTGGGCCACCCCGGTTCCTCGCGATCGCCGACCGTGGTGAGCGGCCTGCTGTCGTGCATCGGCGGCGTGGTCGTGCTCGTCGCGCCGGCGCTCGCGCTGTCGGTCTTCACGGTGTTCTCCGGCATCGCGCTGATCGGCGTCGGCGCGGCCGCGCTCCTCCTGCTGCCGCCGCGCGCTGCGGTCCGCCGTGAGGCGGTCGGCACCGGTCGCACCGACCGGCGGTGAGGGTCGCCAGCCCCGACGACCGGTGACCGCCGACCGGGTGCCGACTCCGCGCTGCCGGTCCCGAACAGCAGGCCTGGCCGGGTGACGGCTACGCGCTGCCCGTCCCGAACAGCAGGCCGAGGCCGTACGTCACGACGGCGGCGCCGAAGCCGATCGCGAGCTGGCGCAGCGCCCGCCGCAGCGGCGACGCGCCGCTGAGCACGCCGACGACCGCGCCGGTGCCGAGGAGCGCGATGCCGACCAGCACGGCCGCGAGCACGATCGCCGGCCAGCCCTCGAGCCCGAACAGGTACGGCAGCACGGGGATGATCGCGCCCGAGGCGAAGAAGCAGAAGCTCGACACCGCCGCACTCGTGCCGCTCCCCACCGCCTCGTGGTCGTCGGTCGCGGCGGCTGCCGTGACCGTTCGACCGCCGAGGACCTCGGCCGCGTGCTCCTGCGCCGCGGCCTCGTCCATGCCCCGGGCCCGGTAGACCAACGCGAGCTCGTTCGCGTCGACGTCGAGGTCGGCCACCGCGCGCCCGGCCTCGGGGTGGGGTGCGGAGGCGTCGAGCAGCTCGCGTTGGGACCGCACCGAGACGTACTCCCCCGCCCCCATCGACAGCGCGCCGGCGAGCAGCCCGGCGATGCCGCTGAGCAGCACGAAGTGTCGATCGGCGCCCGAGGCACTGATGCCGATGATCAGCGCGAGGTTCGAGACGAGTCCGTCGTTGGCGCCGAACACCGCTGCGCGGAAGGTGCCGGACAACCGCATGCGCCCGCGGTTCGCGAGGCCGCGGACGACCTCGCCGTGGATCCGCTCGTCGGCCGCCATGCGCGCGGTCGCGTCGTCGTCGTCGGCGTAGGGCGAACGGTCCTCGGCACGCTGCATGAGCGCCAGGACGAACACGGAACCGAACCGCTTCGCGAGCGCGGCGAGGACCCGGGTGCGGAGGCTGCCGCGGAGCGGCCGCCCGACGTCGTCACCGAGCAGGTCGAGCCAGTGCTGCTCGTGCCGGCCCTCGGCGTCGGCGAGTGCGGCGAGGATCTCGCGTTCCTCACCGGTCCTGCGGGTCGACAGGTTCCGGTAGACCGCGGCCTCCGCCCGCTCGTCCGCCAGGTAGCGGCGCCAGCGGCGGACGTCCGCTGCGGTGGGTGCGGTGGGGCGGTCGTCCTGGAGGCTCACAGCACCGATCCTGCCCGCTCGGCCCGACGCGCGGTCGCGCCGCACCGCGGGTGGCCGGTTCCTGCGTGTCGAGACCGCCGCGGACCGGGCGAGACGCCGCCGTCCCCACGAGACGGCGCCGGATCCGGCGGCGTCTCGCTCGCTCCGGTCCGTCTCACGGCGACGCCGGCGTGTCGGCACGCCGGCGACTCGACGCGACGCAGGGGCGGACCAACGCGACAGGGCGCGGACCGGAGGCCGTGCGCGGTGTCGCGCCGTGCCTCCCGTCCGCGCCCTGTCGGCGAGGTGACCGGGTGCGGTGACCGGGGTCAGTCCCGCACGTAGGCGGGAGCCGCCTCGGCGTGCGCGTCGCCGACGCGGTGCACGCGCAGGTCGTTCGTCGAACCCTCGAGTCCGGGGGGCGAGCCGGCCGTCACGATGACCCGGTCGCCGGGGGCGGCGAGGCCGTTCGCGAGCAGCACGTCGTCGACCTGCGAGAACAGCTCGTCGGTGTGCGTCTTGCGCTCCACGAGGAACGAGCGGACGCCCCAGGTGAGCGCCATGCGGCGACGCGTGGCCTCGTTCGGGGTGAAGGCGATGATCGGCAGGCCGTGGCGCAGTCGGGACATGCGGCGGGCCGAGTCGCCGGACTCGGTGAAGACGCAGAGGTACGACGCCTCGGTGAACTCCGCGATCTCGACCGCGGCGAGCGTGATCGCGCCACCGAGCGTGCGCGGCTTCGTGCCGAGCGGCGCGATGCGCTCGAGGCCGTGGTCCTCGGTCGACTCGACGATGCGGGCCATGGTGCGGACCGTCTGCACCGGGTACTCGCCGACGCTGGTCTCGCCCGAGAGCATGACGGCATCCGCGCCGTCGAGGACGGCGTTCGCGACGTCAGAGGTCTCGGCACGGGTCGGGATCGGCGACGAGATCATCGACTCGAGCATCTGCGTCGCGACGATGACCGGCTTCGCCATGCGGCGGGACAGCTCGACGGCGCGCTTCTGCACGATCGGGACGGCCTCGAGCGGGAGCTCCACGCCGAGGTCACCACGAGCGACCATGATGCTGTCGAAGGCGTCGATGATCTCCTCGAGGGCGTCGACGGCCTGCGGCTTCTCGACCTTGGCGATGATCGGGAGGCGCTTGCCCTCCTCGTCCATGATCTCGTGGGCGCGGACGACGTCCGAGGCGTTGCGGACGAACGACAGCGCGATGAGGTCGGCGCCCTGACGGATCGCCCAGCGGAGGTCCGCCTCGTCCTTCTCGCTCAGCGCGGGGACGTTGACGGCGACGCCGGGCAGGTTGATGCCCTTGTTGTTCGAGACCGTACCGGCGACGACGACCTCGGTGCGGACACGCACGCCGTCGGTGTCGAGCACGCGCAGGCGCACACGGCCGTCGTCGATGAGCAGCGGGTCACCGGGCTTGACGTCCTGCGGCAGGCCCTTGAACGTCGTGCCGCAGATCTCCTTCGAGCCGGGGACGTCCTCGGTCGTGATCGTGAAGACGTCACCGACCGCGAGCTCGTGCGGACCGTCGGCGAACTTCGCCAGACGGATCTTCGGACCCTGCAGGTCGACGAGGATCGCGACCGGCTTGCCGAGGTCCTCCGCGGCGCGACGGACGTTCTCGTAGTTGGCCTCGTGGACGCTGTAGTCACCGTGGCTGAGGTTGAGGCGGGCGACGTCGACGCCCGCTTCGATGATCTCCTTGACGGTCTCGTAGTCCGACGTAGCCGGACCGAGCGTCGAAACGATCTTTGCGCGTCTCAATGGATTCCTTCGTGTGGTGGGTGGTGCCGGTTTCCGCGCTGTGGGGCCGCGCGGAACGAGAGCAGGCCACCAGCACCCTATCGAGTGCCGGTGGCCTGCTGCTCATCGGTGGACCGGTGTTCCGGGGGCGTTCACGGCGTCAGACCGTGAGCGCGCGGTCGGTGGCCTTGACGGGCGCCGGCAAGATCGTCGAGCCCTCGAGGTACTCGTCGACCTTGGACGCAGCCGCGCGTCCCTCGGCGATGGCCCAGACGATGAGCGACTGGCCACGGCCGGCGTCGCCCGCCACGAACACGCCCGGCTCGTTCGTCGAGTAGTCGGCCTGGCGGGCGACCGCGCCCGACACCGTGGCGGGGAGCCCGAGCTGCGGCTCGATCGTGTCGGTCTCCGGACCGGTGAAGCCCATCGCGATGAGCACCAGGTCGGCGGGGATCTCGCGCTCGGTGCCCGCCTTCGGCACGCGCCGGCCGTCGAGGTACTCGGTCTCCGCGACCCGGAGCGCGCGGACCTCGCCGGCGGCGTTGCCGAGGAACTCGACGGTCGACGCCAGGAAGTGCCGCTCGCCGCCCTCCTCGTGGGCGCTCGTGACCTCGAACACCGTCGGGAACATCGGCCACGGCTGCTCGGACGGACGTTCGAGCGGCGGCTGCTTGCCGATCGCCAGGTTCGTCACGCTCAGGGCGCCCTGACGGTGGGCCGTGCCGATGCAGTCGGCGCCGGTGTCGCCACCGCCGATGACGACGACGTGCTTGCCCTCGGCGGTGAGCTGGTTGTCGACGGTGGTCCCCGCGTTCGCCTTGTTCTGCTGGACGAGGTAGTCCATCGCGTAGTGGACGCCCTCGAGGTCACGCCCCGGGATCGGCAGGTCGCGCGGCACCGTGGCGCCCGTCGCGACGACGACCGCGTCGTAGCGGGACTTCAGGTCGTCCCAGGTGATGTCGACGCCGATCTCCACACCGGCGCGGAAGCGGGTGCCCTCGGCCTGCATCTGGGCGAGGCGCGCGTCGATCTGGCGCTTCTCCATCTTGAAGTCCGGGATGCCGTAGCGCAGCAGGCCGCCGATGCGGTCGTCGCGCTCGTACACGGCGACCGTGTGCCCGGCGCGCGTGAGCTGCTGGGCGGCAGCGAGACCGGCGGGGCCGGACCCGACCACCGCGACGGTCTTGCCGGTCAGGCGCTCCGGCGGGTGCGGGGTGACCCAGCCGTTCTTGTACGCCTCGTCGATGATCGAGACCTCGACCTGCTTGATCGTGACCGGCGGCTGGTTGATGCCGAGCACGCAGGACGCCTCGCACGGGGCCGGGCAGAGCTTCCCGGTGAACTCCGGGAAGTTGTTGGTCGCGTGCAGACGCTCGATCGCCTGTCGACCCTCACCGCGCCAGGTCAGGTCGTTCCACTCCGGGATGAGGTTCCCGAGCGGGCAGCCCTGGTGGCAGAAGGGGACGCCGCAGTCCATGCAGCGACCGGCCTGTCGCTTCAGGGCACCGGACTCCTGCTGCTCGTAGACCTCCTTCCAGTCCATGAGGCGCACGGGCACGGGACGGCGGGGCGGGAGCTCGCGCTCCTGCACCTTGAGGAAGCCCTTCGGGTCAGCCATGGTTCGCCTCCTGCTCGGTCTGGGTCTGGACGGGGATGTGGGTGTGGATGTCCGCGTCGGTCGGGATCGGGGTCCGCACGGCGGCCCGGGTCGTGTCAGCCACCGGTGACCTCCAGGATGCGGTTCCAGACGACGGTGCCGTCGGGGTCGAGGCCCTCGTCGACCGCCTGCTGGCGGGTCGCGAGCACGGCGGCGTAGTCCCGCGGGAGCACCTTGACGAAGTCGCCGAGGTCGCCGGAGTCGAGCAGGTCGCCGGCCACGGTCGACCCGGTCTCGGCAAGGTGCTGCCGGAGCAGGTCGGTGACGATCTCGACGTCGGCGCTGTCCAGTTCCTCGAGCCGCAGCTCACCGGTCGCCAGCGCGTCGGCGTTCACGTGTTCCCGACGGAGGCCGCGCACGTACGCGGTGCCGCCGGACATGCCGGCGCCGAGGTTGCGTCCGGTCTCGCCCAGGATCAGTGCGAGCCCGCCGGTCATGTACTCGAGTGCGTGGTCGCCGACGCCCTCGACGACCGCGGTCGCGCCGGAGTTGCGGACGAGGAAGCGCTCGCCCACGATGCCGCGGATGAACATGCTGCCCTGGGTCGCGCCGTAGCCGATGACGTTGCCTGCGATGACGTTCTCCGACGGTTCGAACGCCGACTCGGTGTCCGGACGGACGACGATGGCGCCGCCGGACAGGCCCTTGCCGACGTAGTCGTTGCTGTCCCCGACCAGGCGGAGCGTGATGCCGGCGGGCAGGAACGCACCGAGGGACTGCCCGGCCGAGCCGCGCAGCGTGATGTCGATCGACCCGGCGGGCAGGCCGTGCTCGCCGTGCCGCAGCGTGACCTCGTGGCCGAGCATGGTGCCGACCGCGCGCTCCGTGTTGCGGATCGGCAGGTCGAGCGCGACGGAACCACCGTGCTCCAGCACGTCCGCCGTCTGCTGGACGAGCTGCACGTCGAAGTGCTCGTCGAGCTCGTGGTCCTGCTCACGCAGGTGGCGTCGGGGCTCGTCGCGGCCGAACTCCGGTCCGTGCAGCACCGGCGCGAGGTCGAGACCGGAGGCCTTCCAGTGCTCGACGGCACGGTCGGTGTCGAGCGCGTCGACCTGCCCGATCGCCTCGTCCAGCGTGCGGAAGCCGAGCTCGGCGAGGAGCTCCCGGACCTCCTGCGCGATGAACTCGAAGAAGTTGACGACGAACTCCGGCTTGCCCGTGAAGCGCTTCCGGAGCTCCGGGTTCTGCGTCGCGACGCCGACCGGGCACGTGTCCAGGTGGCAGACGCGCATGAGGATGCAGCCCTCGACGACGAGCGGAGCCGTCGCGAAGCCGTACTCCTCGGCGCCGAGCAGCGCCGCCACGACGACGTCACGGCCGGTCTTCATCTGCCCGTCCACCTGCACGACCACCCGGTCGCGCATGCCGTTCAGCATCAGGGTCTGCTGGGTCTCGGCGAGACCGATCTCCCACGGGGTACCCGCGTGCTTCAGCGAGTTGAGCGGGGACGCGCCGGTGCCACCGTCGTGGCCCGACACGAGCACGACGTCGGCCAGCGCCTTCGTCACGCCCGCTGCGACCGCGCCGATGCCGGACTGGCTCACGAGCTTCACGTGGACGCGCGCGGCCGGGTTCGCCCGCTTCACGTCGAAGATCAGCTGCTTGAGGTCCTCGATCGAGTAGATGTCGTGGTGCGGCGGCGGCGAGATGAGTCCGACGCCGGCGGTGGCGTGCCGCGTGCGGGCGACCCACGGGTACACCTTCGTCGGCGGCAGCTGCCCGCCCTCGCCCGGCTTCGCGCCCTGCGCCATCTTCAGCTGGATGTCGGTCGCGTGCGTCAGGTACATGCTCGTGACGCCGAACCGACCGGAGGCGACCTGCTTGATCGCACTGCGACGCTCGGGGTCGAGCAGACGCTCGACGTCCTCGCCGCCCTCGCCCGTGTTCGAGCGCGCACCGAGGCGGTTCATCGCGATCGCGAGGGTCTCGTGGGCCTCTTGTGAGATCGACCCGTAGGACATCGCGCCGGTGTTGAACCGCTGCACGATCGACTCGATCGGCTCGACCTCGTCCAACGCGATCGGCTTCCGGACGCCGTGACGGAACCGGAACAGACCGCGGAGCGTCATGAGCTCCTCGGACTGGTCGTCGACCGCCTGCGAGTACTCGCGGAAGATGTCGTACCGGCGGGCACGGGTGGCGTGCTGGAGCCGGAACACCGTGTCCGGGTTGAACAGGTGCGGCGGACCCTCACGGCGCCACTGGTACTCGCCGCCGGTCTGCAGCCGCTCGTGCGACAGCACGGCGCCGTCCTGCGGGTACGCCTGGGCGTGCCGCTCGGCGTTCTCCTTGGCGATGACCTCGATCCCGACGCCACCGAGGATGGACGACGTCCCGGTGAAGTACCGGTCGACGAACTCCTGGCTGAGCCCGACCGCCTCGAACGCCTGGGCGCCGGCGTAGCTGGACACCGTCGAGATGCCCATCTTCGACATGATCTTGAGCACGCCCTTGCCGAGCGCCTTGATGACGTTCCGGACGGCCTGCTCCGGGGTGATCCCGGTGATCATACCCGAGCGCACGAGGTTCTCGCAGGTCTCCATGGCCAGGTACGGGTTGATCGCCGAGGCGCCGTAGCCGATCAGGGTCGCGACGTGGTGGACCTCGCGCACGTCGCCGGCCTCGACGATGAGGCCGACCTTCATGCGCTGCTCGGTGCGGATGAGGTGGTGGTGCACCGCAGCGAGCAGCAGCAGGCTCGGCACGGGTGCCTGCTCGGCGTTGCCGTCACGGTCGGACAGCACGATGAACTGCTTGCCCGACTCGATCGCCTGGTCGACCTCGTCGCAGACCGCGGCGATGCGCTTCTGCATCGCCTTCTTGCCCGCGTCGACGCGGTACAGGCCCTTGATCGTCACCGTCAGGTGGCGACCGGACTCCGTCTCGAAGTGCTGGATCTTCGCGAGCTCGTCGTTGTCGATCACCGGGAAGTCGAGCACGATCTGCTTCGCGTGCTCGGGCCCGGCGCTCAGCAGGTTGCGCTCCGGCCCGAGGCCCATGCCCATCGAGGTGATGACCTGCTCGCGGATCGAGTCCAGCGGCGGGTTCGTCACCTGCGCGAACTGCTGCGTGAAGTAGTCGAACAGCAGGCGCGGGCGCTCGGAGAGCACGGCGATCGGCGTGTCCGAGCCCATCGCGCCGAGGGGCTCCGCACCCGTCTGCGCCATCGGGCGGAGGAGGATGCGGACCTCTTCCTCCGTGTAGCCGAACGCGCGCTGTCGCCGGGTCACCGACGCCGGGGTGTGGACGATGTGCTCGCGCTCCGGCAGGTCGCTCAGGTTGATCCGGCCCTCGTCGAGCCACTGCGCCCACGGCCCCGAGGTCGCCAGCTCGCGCTTGACCTCGTCGTCCTCGATGATCCGCCCGGCCTCGGTGTCCACGACGAACATCCGACCCGGACGCAGGCGGCCCTTGCGGACGACCTTGCCCGGCGGCACGTCGATGACGCCCGTCTCCGAGCCCATCACGATGAGGCCGTCGTCGGTCACCAGGAATCGCCCGGGACGCAGGCCGTTGCGGTCGAGCGTCGCGCCGACGACCGCGCCGTCGGTGAACGTGATGGCCGCCGGGCCGTCCCACGGCTCCATGAGCATCGAGTGGTACTCGTAGAACGCCCGCAGGTCGGGGTCCATCCCGACCTGGTTCTCCCAGGCCTCCGGCACCATCATCGACACCGCGTGCGGCAGGCTGCGGCCGGTCAGCGTGAGCAGCTCGAGGGTCTCGTCGAACGACGCCGAGTCGCTCGCGCCCGGGCTGACGATCGGCAGCAGCGGTGCGAGGTCGCCGAGCAGCTCGCTCTCGAGCTGCGACTGGCGCGCCCGCATCCAGTTCCGGTTGCCGCGGACGGTGTTGATCTCGCCGTTGTGGGCGAGCGTCCGGAACGGTTGCGCCAGCGGCCACGACGGGAAGGTGTTCGTCGAGTAGCGCGAGTGCACGATCGCGAGCTTCGAGGCGAAGCGCTCGTCGCTGAGGTCCGGGTAGAACGGCTCGAGCTGGAGCGTCGTGACCATGCCCTTGTAGACCGTGGTGCGGCTGGACAGCGACATGAAGTAGACCTCGACGCCGTGCTCCGCGCGCTTGCGCAGTCGGAAGGCCTGCCGGTCGAGGGCGATGCCGCTCCAGGCGGCGCCGTGCACGTCGTGACGGGTGGAGGCGACGAACAGCTGCTCGAACGCCGGCATCGCGGCGCGCGCGAGCGTCCCGAGGACCTCCGGCCGAACCGGGACCGCACGCCACCCGAGGACCTTCAGGCCCTCCTCGCGGGCCAGGCGCTCGACCGCACCCTTCACCGCGTGGCGCTCGTCCTCGTCGACGGGCAGGTAGGCCGTCCCGACGGCGTACTCCCCCGCGGCGGGCAGGTCGAACGGCACCTCGTCGCGCAGGAACGCGTCCGGCACCTGGCACAGGATGCCCGCGCCGTCACCGGTGCCCGCGTCGGAACCGACGGCACCGCGGTGCTCGAGGTTCCGGAGTGCACCCAGCGCGGCGTCGACGATGTCGTGCCCCGCGGTACCGCGGAGCGTCGCGACCATCGCGAGGCCGCAGGCGTCCTTCTCGTTCGCCGGGTCGTACGCACCGGTCGCCTCGGGCACGGCCGAGAATCGTCGGTGCGCCGGCTGCAGGGAGCGCGTCGAACGGGGGGCAGGGTCTGGCTGGAGCGCCATGGGGAACCGTCCTCACGAGGGAGTGGAACAGGGACGTCGGTGGCCCGGTGGTGCGTTCCGCCCGAGCGGGCGGACCTGGTGCCCGTGCGCGTCGCCGTGGAGGGTGCGCAGACGACGCGCGAGGTGGCGGGGCCGCTCGTGGCGACCCGACCGTTCGGATGGTGCCCCGCGGCCGGCGGGTGCCGTCCGAGGAGCCGGTGCTGCCGGTCGCGGAGTTACCGCGCGCGGCCTGCTGCTGGGACCGGATCGGCGTCGTCGGCGACCGCCGGAGCGTCGTCGTCGTGTTCCGACCAGGTGTCGTCCGAGTCTACATCGGAGGACCGACGCGGCTCGCGACCCGGCAGGTACGGGCTGGGCTCGTTGCCGGTGTGCCGACGGGTCTGCACGAGGAAGATCACGATGCCGAGCAGGATCGCGGCGAAGGACATCCAGACGTTCGTGCGGATCCCGGCGAAGGTCTCGCTCGTGTCGACGCGGATGGACTCGAGGACCGAGCGACCGGTGCCGTACCAGATCAGGTAGAGCGCCATGACCTTGCCCCACTGCAGCCGGAACCGCTTGTCGAGCAGCAGGATCACGACGACGCCCAGGACGTTCCAGATGATCTCGTAGAGGAAGGTCGGGTGGAACAGGGTGCCCTCGGGCAGCCCCTTCGGGAACGCCGCGTTCGTCGACTCGATCTCGAGCCCCCACGGCAGGCTCGTCGGCATGCCGAAGAGCTCGTGGTTGAAGTAGTTGCCGAGGCGACCGAACGCCTGGGCGAGCAGGACGCCGGGAGCGATCGCGTCGATCAGGGTCGAGAAGCGCAGGCCCACCTGACGGCACCCGATGTACGCACCGACCGACCCGAGGATGAGCGCGCCGAAGATGGCCAGCCCGCCCTCCCAGATGTAGAGGAACGAGAGCGGGTCACGCCCCGGCCCGAAGTAGTCGCTCACGTGGCTGAACACGTGGAACAACCGACCGCCGATGATGCCGGCGGGCACCGCCCAGATCGCGATGTCGATGATGATCCAGCGCTCGACCCCGCGGGCGTTGAGCCGCCGGTTCGCGAGCACGACGGCCGCGACGATGCCCAGCAGGATGCAGATCGCGTACGCGTGGATGCGGAAGTCGAGCGGGAGCGACCACCCGAAGACGTCGCGCAGCCAGGCGGTCAGGTCGAAGTACTGCCACGCGGTGCTCGGGCTCGGGATGCTCAGGAGGGGCATGGAGGTGCTGTCGCCTTTCGGTGCTGGACGGCCGCGGTGCCGCTGGAGGGTCGGCCCCGCTCACTGTAGCGCGGGAACCGCGCCGACCAGGAACGGGGTGGGTCGACCTGTAGGAACTGGGAGCACGGTGCACGGGAGGCGCGGTGCCGGTGGGCCGGTCGACCCACCGACACCGCGCCTCCCGTCCGGACCGGTGCTCGCCTCAGCTGCGCGCGGCGCCGCTGGTCAGGTCGGCCGCGCGGTCCGCGACCCCCTGCACGCCGAGGTCGGCGAGGGCGCGCACGAAGGCGGACCCGACGATCGCCCCGTCGGCGTACTCGAGGACCTCGCGCACCTGGTCTGCCGTCGAGATGCCGAGGCCGACGCACGTGCGCTCCACACCGGCGTCGCGCAGTCGCGACACGACGGTGCGGGCGGCGGTGTCGACGCCGACGCGGGCGCCGGTGACGCCCATCGTCGACACGGCGTAGACGAAGCCGCGGCTGGAGCGGACCGCCTGCTCCATGCGGGTGTCCGTCGAGGACGGCGCCGCGAGGAAGACCCGGTCGAGCCCGGTGCGCTCGGAGGCGTCGATCCAGGCGCGACCCTCGTCCGGGATGAGGTCCGGGGTGATGAGCCCGGACGCCCCGGCCGCGACGAGGTCGTCGGCGAACCGGTCGACCCCGTACCGGAGCACCGGGTTCCAGTAGGTCATGACGAGCACGGGCACGTCGACACGGCTCGTGATCTGGTCGACGGCGTCGAAGACCTGCGCGACACGGAAGCCGTTCGCCAGGCTCTCCTCCGCGGCGCGCTGGATCACCGGACCGTCCATCACCGGGTCGGAGTACGGCAGGCCGAGCTCGATGACGTCGACGCCGTTCTCGGCGAGGGCGACCGCCGCGTCCACGCTCGTCTGCAGGTCGGGGAAACCGGCGGGCAGGTACCCGACGACGGCTCCGGCGCGCTCGGCGTTGGCGGTGTCGATCGTCGTCGCGACCGAGGTGGAGGGACCGGGGTTCGTCACAGCTGCACCGCGTTCTCGTCGAGGATGCCGAAGTAGCGACTGGCGGACGCGACGTCCTTGTCACCACGTCCGGACAGGGACACCAGCACGACGCTGTCGGGGCCGAGCTCCTTGCCCAGCTTGATCGCCCCTGCGAGCGCGTGCGCCGACTCGATGGCCGGCAGGATGCCCTCGGTCCGGCCGAGCAGGCGGAAGGCCTCCATCGCCTCGGCGTCGGTGATCGGCGAGTACTGCGCGCGGCCGATCGAGGCCAGGTAGGCGTGCTCGGGACCGACGCTCGGGTAGTCGAGACCCGCCGAGATGCTGTGGCTCTCGATGGTCTGGCCGTCCTCGTCCTGCATGAGGTACGACATCGTGCCCTGGAGGACACCGGTGCGCCCGAGCGAGATGCTCGCGGCGTGCCGCCCCGTCTCGATGCCGTCGCCGCCGGCCTCGAAGCCGTGCAACCGGACCGACTCGTCGTCGAGGAAGGCCTCGAAGATGCCCATCGCGTTCGAGCCGCCGCCGACGCACGCGGCGACGGCGTCCGGCAGGCGACCGATGCGGTCGAGGACCTG
Source organism: Curtobacterium sp. 260 (assembly GCF_030803485.1). Taxonomy (NCBI): domain Bacteria; kingdom Bacillati; phylum Actinomycetota; class Actinomycetes; order Micrococcales; family Microbacteriaceae; genus Curtobacterium; species Curtobacterium sp. 260. Next base: position 95,597 of record NZ_JAURUY010000005.1, read on the forward strand.
CTGTCGGGCCTCTTCGCCGATCACCTTGTGGAACTCGCGGACCATCTCCGGGAACGGGTGCGGCCCCGCGACGGTGCCGAGCAGGTAGTGCGTCGAGTCGACGTTCGCCACCCAGTCGCGCAGCGCGTCGTTGATGGCGTCCTTCAGCGTGCGCGAACCCGTCTCGACCGGGATCACCTCGGCGCCGAGCAGCCGCATCCGCGCCACGTTCAGTGCCTGGCGCTCGGTGTCGACGGCGCCCATGTACACGACGCAGTCCATCCCGAAGAGCGCAGCGGCGGTGGCCGTCGCGACGCCGTGCTGCCCGGCTCCCGTCTCGGCGATGAGCCGGGTCTTGCCGAGCCGCTTCGCGACGAGGGCCTGACCGAGCACGTTGTTGATCTTGTGCGAACCGGTGTGGTTGAGGTCCTCGCGCTTGAGGATGATCCGGGCACCACCGGCGTGCTTCGCGAACCGCGGTGCCTCGGTGATGATCGACGGGCGGCCGGTGTACTCGCGCTGGAGCGTGTCGAGCTCCTCGCGGAACGCCGGGTCCGCCCAGGCCGCGCGGAAGGCGGTCTCGAGCTCGTCGAGCGCGAGCACGAGCGACTCGGGGACGAAGCGTCCGCCGAAGTCGCCGAAGTACGGGCCCTGCAGGTCACGGAGTGAGGTCACGGTGGGTCTCCCGGGGTGTTCGGACGCCCCGGTGTGCGGGGCGACCGGTGGGACGGTGTCGGTCAGGCGCGCGGGCGGCCGGAGCCGTCCGCGGCGGCGATGAACGACGCGAGGGTGGTGGCGGGGTCCGCGCCCGTGACGAGCGCCTCCCCCACCAGGACGACGTCGGCACCCGCTGCGCGGTAGTGGGCGACGTCGGCGGGCCCGGCGACGGCCGACTCGGCGACGCGCACGACCCCGTCGGGGATGCGGTCGGCGAGGGAGCCGAAGAGGTCGCGGTCCAGCGAGAAGTCGGTGAGGTCGCGGGCGTTGACGCCGAGGATCCGCGCGCCGGCGTCGAGGCCACGGGAGACCTCGTCACCGGAGTGGGCCTCGACGAGCACGCGCATGCCGAGCTGCTCGGCGAGCTCGTGCAGCTCCACGAGCTGTCGCTGCTCCAGCGCCGCCACGATCAGCAGCACCAGGTCGGCACCGGCCGCACGGGCCTCGAGCACCTGGTACGGGTCGGCGATGAAGTCCTTGCGGAGCACCGGCAGCGACACGCGCGCCTTCACCGCCTCGAGGTCGGCAAGGCTGCCGAGGAACTTCCGCCCCTCGGTGAGCACGCTGATCGTCGACGCTCCGCCACGCTCGTAGTCGGCGGCGAGGGCGGCCGGGTCCTCGATGGGCGCCATGGAGCCGCGCGACGGGCTCGCGCGCTTGACCTCGGCGAGGATCTTCACGCGGTCGCCGGGCGACAGGAAGTCGAGGGCGTCGAGCGGCGACGCCACCCGGTCCAGGTCGCGCTCGACGTCCGAGAGCGGACGGTCGACACGACGGGCGGCGGCGTCCTCGAGCGCGCCCGCGACGAGGGTCTCGAGCACGTTCGGCACGGGACTACTCCGCGTGGTGCTTGGCGACGTACTTCGGACCGTTGACGCCGTAGCCGGCCTTCGCCATCACGGCGCCGACGACGAGGCCGATCACCACGACGACGGCGGACGCCCAGACGCCCCACGCCAGGTCGAACCAGAAGAACAGCGTGCCTGCCGCGAAGCCGATCAGCATGATCACGACGGCGGTCCAGGCGGCGGGCGAGTGGCCTTCGCCGAGTTCTGCGGGCTCAGTGTTGCTCACGGTGCTCCTCGTTCTGCTCCGGCGCCGTCGTCCGATCGGCGCCGATCCGATCCTACCGTGTCGGTCGTGGGCGGTTCCCCCACCGCACCGTCCCCGGCGGTCGGGTCGTCACCCGCGCTGAGGTCGTCCCAGTCGCTGATCGCGTCGCGCTGGGTCGGGGCGGCCGCACGGGCGTCGGCGGCGGCCCCGGCGGTCGCCGCGGCGTACTTCCGGGTCGGCCCGGGCCACTGCCGCTGCACCACGAACACGACGATCCCGAGCACCACGGCGAGCACGCCACCCGCGATGCCGACGGCGGGCCACGCGGTGACGTCGACCCGGTCGACGACCTGGCGCACCGCGCCGGTGTCGCTGACGCCCGCGACCTCGCCCACCGCGCCCTTCGACGCCGCGACGGGGTCCGCCAGGGCGCCGATGCCGGTCGCCACGACGGCGATGCCGAGCAGCACCTCGACGACCGCGAGCACGACGCGCAGCACACGGCCGGCGATCGTCAGCGCGAGGAACAGCGCCAGGCTCGCGATCGCGAGCGCCGTGTACTGCGGGACGACCGCGGCACCGTCCGCCACCACGCGCGGCACCACCGCGGTGCCGGCGTGCAGGTGCACCGTGAACCACGTCTGGGTCCACGACAGCATCACGATGCCGGCGACCGCGAGGCCGGCGACGACGACGAGCGGGCGGGAGCGCCGGGCCGTCACGCGCGCACCTCGCGCATCCGGTTCGCGGTCGCGACCGCGCGCAGCGGGGCGGCCGCCTTGTTCACGGCCTCCTCGTGCTCGGTGCGCGGGTCGGAGTCGGCGACCAGGCCGGCACCGGCCTGCACGCGTGCGACCCCGTCCTTGATGAGCGCCGTACGGATGGCGATCGCCAGGTCGGCGTCACCGGCGAAGTCGAAGTAGCCGACCACGCCCGCGTACGCCCCGCGCTTCGCCGGTTCCAGCTCGTCGATGATCTCGAGCGCACGCGGCTTCGGTGCCCCTGACAGGGTGCCGGCCGGGAAGGTCGCGCGGAAGACGTCGATCGCCGAGGCTCCCGGTCGGACCGATCCCTCGACGCTCGACACCAGGTGCATGATGTGGCTGAAGCGCTCGACGGTCATGAACTCGGTCACCGCGACGGTCCCCGGCTCGCACACCTTCTGCAGGTCGTTCCGGGCGAGGTCGACCAGCATGAGGTGCTCGGCGCGCTCCTTCGGGTCGGCGAGCAGCTCGTCACCCAGGCGGACGTCCTCGACCGGGCTCGCGCCGCGTGGGCGCGAGCCGGCGATCGGGTGGGTGATCGCCCGCCCGTCCTGCACCTTGACCAGGGCCTCGGGCGAGGCGCCGACGATCCAGAAGCGCTCGTCGGCGCTGTCCGCCAGCGCGAGGAAGTACATGTACGGGCTCGGGTTCAGTGTCCGGAGCACCCGGTAGACGTCGAGCGGGTCGGCGGTGACGTCGTGGTCGAACCGCTGCGAGACGACGACCTGGAAGACGTCACCGTCGCGGATGAAGTCCTTGGACCGCTCGACCGCGGCCATGTAGTCCTCCGGCGACGTCCGGTGGCGCGGGGTCGGCTCGGCGATCTCGAACGCCTCGGCGACCGTCGCCGTGCTCGGCTGCACCAGGTCCGCCTGCATCCGGTCGAGCCGGGACTGCGCGTCGGACCACATCGTGTCCGGGTCGTCGGTGCTGTCGTTGAGGACGCTCGCGACGAGGAGCACGAGGCCGGTGCGGTGGTCGAGCGCCGCGAGCTCGGACACGAAGGCGAGGGCCTGCCCGGGCACCTCGAAGTCGGCCGCGGGCACGTTCGGCAGGTGCTCGAGCTGCCGAACGGCCTCCCACCCGATGAACCCGACCGTGCCGCCGACCAGGGGCGGGGTGCCGGGAACGCGGGGCGTCGCCCACCGGTCGTGCAGGCGGGCGAGGACGTCGAGGGGGGCGCCGTCGAGCGAGCCGACGGCCCGCGACGCCGGGATGCCGGTGTCGATCCAGGACGCCCGGTCGCCGTCCTGGGTCAGGACGCCGAAGCTCCGGACGCCGACGAAGGACCAGCGCGACCACAGGCCGCCCTGGCCGGCGGACTCGAGCAGGAACGAACCGGGGCGACCGTCCGCCAGCTTGCGGTACACACCGACCGGCGTCTCGCTGTCGGCGTAGAGCGCGCGGACGACGGGGACGACGCGGTGCCCGTCGAGCAGGTCGTCGAAGGCCTGCCGGGAGGTCGTGCGCGGCTCCTCCGCGCGGCTCGCGCCGGTCATCGGATCGCCTCCGCGGTCGTGGTCGCCGACGTCGGGCCAGTCGCGTCCGTCCCGGCCTGCGCCGGCGCGGCCTGCACCGGCGCGGTCGCGGTCACGGGCTCGAGCGGGTCGACCTCGAAGCAGCTGTGCGCACCGGTGTGGCAGGCGGCCCCGACCTGCTGCACGGTGACGAGCAGCGTGTCGTCGTCGCAGTCGAGTGCGGCAGCCCGGACGTACTGCGCGTGCCCGGACGTGTCGCCCTTGCGCCAGTACTCCTGTCGGGAGCGCGACCAGAAGGTCACGCGGCCCTCGGTCAGGGTGCGGCGGAGGGCTTCGCGGTCCATCCAGCCGAGCATGAGGACGTCCTTCGAGGACTCCTCCTGCACGACTGCGGGGAGCAGGCCGTCCGCACCGAACCGTGCGCGGTCGAGGACCGCTTCCGTGCTGGTGCTGGTGCTGTCGGTCATGAGACTCCTAGCCTACGGCGGGGTGTCGGCGGACGGGGTGTCAGCGGACGGGCTGGCCGGCGGCGCGCAGCGCCGCCTTGACGTCCCCGATGGTCATCTCGCCCCGGTGGAAGACGCTGGCAGCGAGCACGGCGTCCGCGCCCGCCTCGACGGCCGGGGCGAAGTGCTCGAGGCGACCGGCGCCTCCCGAGCCGATGACCGGGACCGACGACACCGCACGCACCGCGGCGATGAGCTCGAGGTCGAAGCCGTGCTTCGTGCCGTCCGCGTCGATCGAGTTGACGAGCAGCTCGCCCGCGCCGCGCTCGACGCCCTCGCGTGCCCACGCGATCGCGTCGAGGTCGGACTCGGTCCGTCCGCCGTGGGTCGTGACGACGAAACCGGAGGGCATCCGGTCCGAGCGCTTGACGTCGAGCGACAGCACCACCGCCTGCGCGCCGAAGCGGTCGGCGATCTCGCTCACGAGCTCCGGCCGCGCGATCGCCGCGCTGTTGACGCCGATCTTGTCCGCACCGCACTGCTGCAGGCGGGAGACGTCGTCGACGCTCCGGACGCCACCGCCGACGGTGAGCGGGATGAAGACCTGCTCCGCCGTGCGCGTCACCGTCTCGTACATGGTCGCGCGGTTCTCGACCGTGGCACCGACGTCGAGGAAGGTCAGCTCGTCGGCACCCTGCTCGTAGTAGCGGGCCGCGAGCTCGACCGGGTCCCCGGCGTCCTGCAGGTCGAGGAAGTTGACGCCCTTGACGACGCGACCGCCGGACACGTCGAGGCACGGGATGACCCGGACCGAGACGCCACCGGCGACACCGGCCGCGCCGCTGTCGGGTCCGGTCACGTCGGCGCGCACCGCGTCGTTCACAGGCGTGCGGCGTGGATCGGGCTGACCAGGATGGCGCGCGCACCGAGGTCGTACAGCGCGTCCATGATGAGGTTCGCGTCCTCGCGCGGGATCATCACGCGGACGGCCGACCAGTCGCGGTCGTGCAGCGAGGAGACCGTCGGCGACTCGATGCCCGACGCCACCGCGGTGGCCTGCTCCAGCAGGTCGGTCGGGATGTCGTAGTCGAGCATGACGTAGCCGCGGGCGACGAGCACGCCCTGCAGGCGGCGACGCAGGACGTCGATGCCCGGGATGCGCTCGTCGGTCGAGATGAGCAGCGCGGTCGACTCGAGGATCACCGGACCGAAGATCTCGAGCCCGGCGGCACGGAGCGTGCTGCCGGTCGAGACGACGTCGGCCACGGCGTCCGCGACACCGAGGCGCACGGCGCTCTCGACGGCGCCGTCGAGCTTCACGAGGGTCGAGGTCACCCCGTGCCGGGCGAGGAACTCGCCCACGAGTCCCGGGTAGCTCGTCGCGACGCGGACGCCGTCGAGGTCCTGCAGGTCGGTGAACCGGCCGGGCGTCCCGGCGAACCGGAAGGTCGAGTCGGCGAACCCGAGCGCGTCGACCTCGTGCGCCGCCGACCCGGAGTCGAGCAACAGGTCGCGGCCGGTGATGCCGACGTCGAGTGCGCCGGAGCCGACGTACGTGGCGATGTCGCGCGGGCGGAGGAAGAAGAACTCGACGCCGTTGCGCTCGTCGAGGAGGTGGAGCGCCTTCGGGTCGCGGCGACCGGCGTACCCGGCCTCCTTGAGCATCTCGGAGGCGGTCTCGGACAGCGAACCCTTGTTGGGCACGGCGATGCGGAGCATCAGGTGGTCTGCTTTCTGCTGGAGGTCGGGACGGCTGCGGGTCGCGGTGGCGCTCGGTGAGCGCGACACGCGTTCCTACAGATGTCGCCAGACGTCCGCCGGGGTGAGCCCCTTCGCGACCATGAGCACCTGGAGGTGGTAGATCAGCTGCGAGATCTCCTCCGAGGTGCGCTCGTCGCCCTCGTACTCAGCCGCCATCCAGACCTCGGCGGCCTCCTCCACGATCTTCTTGCCGATCTGGTGCACGCCGGCGTCCAGTTCGGCGACGGTGCCGGAGCCCTCGGGGCGCGTGCGCGCCTTCTCGGTCAGCTCCGCGAACAGGTCGTCGAACGTCTTCACGGGGACCAGGCTACCGTCCTGCGCGGCTGCGCCGGACGCACCGTCCGGACGGGAGGCGCCGGTCGCCCCCGACGCGCCGCCCACCTGGGCGGTCACGCGCGTGCCGCCGCAGCCGCCTCGCGCAGGTCGGCGATGCGCTGCGCGGGCTCACCGCCGTAGACGGCGGATCCGGCGACGAGCGTGTCGGCGCCGCTGCGGACCGCCTCGGGCACGGTGTCGACCGCGATGCCGCCGTCGACCTCGAGCCAGACGTCGAGCCCCGAGGCGTCGACCGCGGCACGGGCGTCGGCGAGCTTCGGCATGACGGAGGGCATGAACGACTGCCCGCCGAACCCGGGCTCGACGGTCATGAGCAGGATCATGTCGTAGGCGTCGAGGTGGTGGAGCACCTGCGTGATCGGGGTGCCGGGCTTCACGGCGACGGCGGCGCGGGCACCGTTCGACCGGATCGCCGCGGCGGTCGCCACCGGGTCGTCGGCGGCCTCGAGGTGGAACGTGACGCTCGAGGCGCCGGTCTCGGCGTACTTCGGCGCCTGGGTGTCGGCGTCGGTGATCATGAGGTGCACGTCGAGCGGCACCGGCGAGACGTCCTGCAGGCGCTGCACGATCGGCAGGCCCAGGGTGAGGTTCGGCACGAAGTGGTTGTCCATCACGTCGACGTGCACCATGTCGGCGCTCTCGATGCGGTGCAGCTCCCGCTCGAGGTTGGCGAAGTCGGCGGACAGGATGCTCGGCGAGATGCGGATCGTCACCGTGCAATGCTACCGAGCCGTTCCCTCGCAGAACGCAACGTCGGCGGCCCCTCGCAGCGGTACTGCGCTGCGAGGGGCCGCCGACGTTGCGTGTTGCGGAAGGGGTCAGGGGCGACGACGGAAGAGTGCGACGAACATCGCGTCGGTGCCGGTCCGGTGCGGCCAGAGCTGCGCCGTCGGACCGTTCGCCACCTGCGGGTCCCGGGCCGCCACCGACCGGACCACGCCGGCGGTGTCGAGCTGCTCGAGCACGTCGCCGTGCCGCTCGAGCAGCGCGTCGACCTGCCCGCGCGTCTCGGCCAGGTGCGGCGAGCACGTGACGTACGCGAGCGTGCCACCCGGTGCGAGCGCTCGGACGGCCGCATCGAGCAGCTCGCCCTGCAGCGCCGCGAGCTCGGGGACGTCCTCGGGCTGCTTGCGCCACCGCGCCTCGGGACGCCGACGGAGCGCGCCGAGGCCCGTGCACGGAGCATCGAGCAGGATCCGGTCGAACAGCTCGTCGCCCGGCTTGCCGAAGCGCCGTCCGTCGCCCTCGACGACCGTGACGGTGTCGTCACCCGCCACGGTGGACAGGGCCTTGCGCACGAGTCCGGCGCGGGCGGGCACGAGCTCGTTGGCGACCAGGGACGCTCCGCCCTGCGCGGCCTCGGCGGCGAGGAGCGCGGCCTTGCCCCCGGGCCCGGCGCACATGTCGAGCCACCGCTCCCCCGGACGGACGGCGGACGACCGCGTGAGGGCGAGGGCCGCGAGCTGCGACCCCTCGTCCTGCACCCGGAGCCGACCGGCGGCGACGCCGGGGACCCGTGCGGGGTCGCCGGTCGTCCCGCGGATGCCGACCGGGGACACCGGGCCGGCGTCGGCCCCGGCGACCCGGACGGGAGGCGCGGTGCCGGTCTCGTCGTCGGCTCCGGCTCCGTCGTCGGTGCGGGGCTGCTCGTCGGCTCCGGCCCCGTCGTCCGCTCCGGATCCGTCCTCAGCAGCGGTCGCCGTCGCGGTGCGGACGTCCTCGTCGGTGGCGAGCCCGGGCAGCGCGACGAGCTGCACGCGGGGCGCGACGTTGTCGGCCGCGAGCAGGGCAGCGAGCTCGTCCCGCGACCGCTCGGCCGCCAGGGCGTCACGGAGTGCGGCGACCACCCACGACGGGTGCGACCAGCGGGTGGCCAGCAGCGCGTCGCCGCTCCGACCCTCGGTGACCAGGGCGTCCCACTCGTCGTCTGTCCTCGCGGCGACCTTGCGCAGGACCGCGTTGACGAAGCCGGTGGCCCGGCGGGCGCCGACCTCGCGTGCGAGCTCCACGGTCGCCGAGACCGCCGCGTGCGTGGGTGTGCGCATGCCGAGCAGCTGGTGCACGCCGAGGCGCATCACGTCGAGCACGTCGGACTCGATGTTGTCGACCCGGCGACCGGATGCGACCCCGACGATCGCGTCGTAGCGGCCGAGCATGCGGATCGACCCGTAGGTGAGCTCGGTGGCGAAGGCGGCGTCGCGGGCGGACAGACCGGCGCGACGGATGCGCGTGGGCAGGAGCAGGTTCGCGTAGGCGTCGTCGACCTGCACCGCGCGGAGCACGTCGAACGCGACCCGCCTGGCGCTGGTCGGACGGGGGCGACGGTCGCCGCGCGACTGCCGGGAGGACTGCTGCGCCGCGCTCACGAGAGCACCACGCCCTCGAGCGAGCCGAGGCCGCGTGCCCACGCGGCGCCGTCCATCGCCTTCTTGCCGGCGGGCTGGACCTCGGTGAGCACGAGCGGGACGTCGGCCGTGCCGACGAGGAGTCGTCCGTCGACCAGTGCGAGCGCACCGGGCGCGAGGTGCGGGGCGGAGGAGGCCGCGCCTCCCGGCAGGAGCGCGCTGCGGAGCAGCTTCACCCGCGTCTCGCCGAGGTGGGCGAACGCGCCGGGCTCGGGCGTCACACCGCGGACGCGGGCACGGACGGCCACGGCCGGCTCCGTGAAGGCGACGTGCGCGTCGTCGGCGGTCGGCTTCGGGGCGAGGGTCACCGTCCCGGACTGCTCGGTGGCGACCGCGCTGCCGTCGGCCAGGGCGTCGACCACCCGCAGGACGGTGTCCGCTCCGGTCTCGGCCATCGCGGCGAGGACCTCGCCGCTGGTGGCGTCCGGGTCGATCGTGAACGGGTCGGCGGCGTACACGGGACCGGCGTCGAGCGCCTCGACGAGCTGGAAGACGGTCGCGGCGGTCCGGGTGTCGCCCGCCATCACGGCACGCTGGACGGGTGCTGCGCCGCGGTACGCCGGCAGCTCGGAGAAGTGCAGGTTGACCCAGCCGAGACGTGGAGCGTCCAGGGCGGGACGACGGAGGAGCGCACCGTACGCGACGATGACGCCGAGGTCGGCCTGCAGTTCGACCAGCTGCGCGGTGACGGCGTCGTCCACCCGGGTGGCCTCGATGACGGGCAGTCCGAGCTCCTCGGCGACCTGCGCCACCGGGGTCGGCGTGAGGACACGCTTCCGACCCTGCGATGTCGGGGGTCGGGTGAGGACGGCCGCGATCTCGTGGTCGGAGGCGGCGAGACGTCGGAGGGTGGGGACGGCCGCAGCGGGGCTGCCGGCGACGACGAGACGCATGGGGTCCATCGTCCCACGGCCGACGGTGTCCGACGCGCGCGGGACGCTGCCGGCCGGGAACGGACTGCGAGCGGGCTGGGTAACGTCCGGACCATGAGTGACGTCACCACCTCCACCAACCGCTACGCCGGCTCGTCGATCCAGAAGGTCGCGCTCGTCGTCGGCATCGTGTTCCTGCTCGTCGGGATCGCCGGGTTCGTGCCGGGGCTGACCTCCGGCGACCTCGGCGGTGCCGGGCACCACTCGATGGCGATGCTGCTCGGGATCTTCCAGGTGTCGGTCCTGCACAACATCGTGCACCTGCTGTTCGGCGTCGTCGGCCTCCTCGCGGCGAACCGGGCGACGGGGTCGCGGATGTACCTCGTGATCGGCGGCGTCGTCTACTTCGTGCTGTGGGTCTACGGCCTGTTCACGGCGGGCACGATGTCCGGTGCGAACTTCGTCCCGCTCAACTGGGCGGACAACTGGCTGCACCTGGTGCTCGCGATCGGCATGGTCGCGCTCGGCGTCGTCTTCCCGCGGGAGCGCCGCCGTCCGGTCGGCGCCTGACCCGGGGCCGAACCCGCAGGGAGGTCGTCAGGCGTCGACGGCGGCGCGGGCCCCGACGAAGGCGTCCACGCAGCGGCGCACCTGCTCCTCGGTGTGCGCCGCGGAGAGCTGCACCCGGATCCGGGCTCTCCCCTGCGGCACCACCGGGTAGCTGAACGCCGTCACGTAGACCCCCCGCGCCTGCATCTCGTCCGCGATCCGCGCGGTACGGCCGGCCTCGTGGAACATCACGGGCACGATCGGGTGCTCCCCCGGCAGCAGCTCGAAGCCCGCGTCCGACATGAGCGTCCGGAACGTCCTGGCGTTGGCTGCGAGCCGGGCGCGGGCGTCGTCCGACCGTTCGACGAGGTCGAGCGCCGCGACGGTCCCCGCCGCGATCACCGGCGCGAGCGAGTTCGAGAACAGGTACGGGCGTGAGCGCTGCCGCAGCAGGTCGACGATCTCCCGGCGCGAGGCCACGTACCCGCCGGACGCCCCGCCGAGCGCCTTGCCGAACGTGCCGGTGTAGACGTCGACGCGGTCCGCGACGCCGCACAGCTCGGGGGTGCCCCGCCCGTGCTCGCCGACGAACCCGACGGCGTGCGAGTCGTCGACGATGACGAGTGCGTCGTACCGCTCGGCGAGGTCGCAGATCTCGGCGAGCGGCGCGATCGAGCCGTCCATGGAGAAGACGCCGTCGGTGACCACCGCGCGGAACCGGGCCGACGATGCGGCGGCGAGCTGCGCCTCCAGGTCGGCCGTGTCGCGGTTGCGGTACCGGAACCGCTGCGCCTTCGAGAGCCGGATGCCGTCGATGATCGACGCGTGGTTGAGCTCGTCGGAGATGATCGCGTCCTCCGGGCCGAGCAGCACCTCGAACAGCCCACCGTTCGCGTCGAAGCACGACGAGTACAGGATCGCGGCCTCGGTGCCGAGGAAGCCGGCGACCCGACGCTCGAGGTCGAGGTGCAGGTCCTGCGTGCCGCAGATGAACCGCACGCTCGCCACCCCGTAGCCCCAGCGGTCGAGGGCGTCCTTCGCCGCGTCGACGAGGTCGGTCGAGTCCGCGAGCCCGAGGTAGTTGTTCGCACAGAAGTTGAGCAGGTCGGCGCCGTCCGCCGCGATCGCCGCCCGCTGCGGACCGGCGATGCCGCGCTCGCGCTTCGTCAGCCCCGCGGCCTCGATCCCGGCGAGCTCCGTCGCCAGGTGGTCCTTGATCGCGCCGTACATCAGGTCTCCGTCCAGTCGATGACGACCTTGCCGCCGTCCGCGCTCGCCGCCGCGGCGAACGCTGCCTCCCAGTCGCGCGCCGGGTGGCACGCCGACACGATCGAGCCGATGCGCTCGCGCAGGACCGCACTCGTGGCGAGCATCGAGCTCATCGCCTGCCACGTCTCGTACATCTCACGGCCGTAGATGCCCTTCACCGTGAGCATGTGCGTGACGACCTTGGCCCAGTCCACCGCGATCGGGCCGCTCGGCAGCCCGAGCATCGCGATCCGCCCGCCGTGGTTCATGTTCTCGACCATCGCGGGCAGTGCGGTCGGGGCGCCGGACATCTCGAAGCCGACGTCGAAGCCCTCACGCATGCCGAGCCGCTCCTGAGCCGCACGGACGGTGGCCGCCCCGTCGTGACGCACGTCCACCCCGAGGTCGGCGCCCATGCCCTCCGCCAGGCGCAGCCGCTCCGGGCTGACGTCCGTCCCGACGACGAACCGCGCACCGGCGTGTCGGGCCACCGCGATCGCCATGAGGCCGATCGGTCCGCACCCGGTGACCAGCACGTCCTCGCCGACCAGGGGGAACGCGAGCGCGGTGTGCACCGCGTTGCCGAGCGGGTCGAAGAGGGCACCCACCTCGGGTTCGACGGGACCGTGGTGGACCCACACGTTCGTGCCCGGCAGCGTCAGGTACTCCGCGAACGCGCCGTCACGCTGCACGCCGAGGCCCTTCGTGCGGATGCACATCTGCCGACGCCCGGCGCGACAGTTCCGGCAGGTACCGCAGACGACGTGCCCCTCGCCGGACACGAGGTCGCCGACCGCGACGTCGCGCACGGCGGCGCCGACCTCGACGACCTCGCCGGAGAACTCGTGGCCGGGCACGAGCGGTGCGGTCACGGCCGACGCGGCCCAGTCGTCCCACCGCTCGATGTGCAGGTCGGTCCCGCAGATCCCGGTCCGCAGCACGCGGACGAGGACCTCGTCCTCGGTCGGGACCGGCACCGGCCGGTCGATCATGATCAGTCCTGGACCGGCGTCCGGCTTCCAGAGCGCCCGCATCGGCGTCACCTCGTCACTCCGTCGTGCGTGTGGTGTCAACGTCGGTGGTCCGTGACCACCACCGACCAGCCTGGCACACCGTCCGGACGGACGGGAGGCCCGGTGCACGCCCGGCGCGTCGCGGCACCTCGACCGCGTGGGCGCGTCCGCGGTGGGTCAGACCTCGGTGAACGGCTCGGCGTCGTCGAGTCGCACGCGCAGGGTCGGCGCCGCGCGACGTCGGTTGCCGCCCGGGAGCACCCGGCGCGTCGACGAACGACGGATGACCTCGGCCTTGAGCGTCGCCGCGACCTCGGCCCCGTGCGCGTAGGCGAAGCGCACGATCGCACGGACCGTCCCGGGCACCGGGTCGTCGGGCACCGGAACCGGCCCGAGCACCGCCCCGACCACCGCGTCACCGAGGGCCTCGACCGCCGCGGTCACCGCCTCGTCCGTACCGGTGAGCGTCGCCACCCGGACGGCCGGCGGGAAGTGCAGGGCCCGTCGGTCGACGAGCTCGTCGTGCGCCGGCCCGTCGAGACGCCAGAGGGCCATCGCCGTGGCGAGCTTCCCGCCGACGCCGACGAGGTACACCTCGGCCCCCGGTGCACCCTTGGCGGCGGCGTTCGTCCAGAAGCGGAGCACGTCCTCCTGCACCCGGAGCCCCTCGCGGGCCAGGAGCCGTTCGCCGTCGAGCAGCAGCACGCACGCGTACCCGCCCGGCACGCTCGGCTCCGCGCCGCGTGTGGCCACGACGACCGCGGGGCGGGCGGGGACCTCGTCGAGCGGTCGGGAACCGTCCGCCACCACGATCCGGGTGCCGGGGAACGCCCGGCCGAGCTCGTCGGCAGTCCGCTGCGCTCCCTGCCCGACCGGCTTGAGCCGCCCACCGCCGCACGTCGGGCACCGGAACCCCACGGCGAGGGCACCGCAGAACCGGCACTGCGGGGTCGCGTTCCGGTGCGGGCTCCCCAGGGGGCCGCCGCACACCCGGCAGTGCGCGCGTTCCCCGCAGTCGGCGCAGACCAACCCGGTGCCGAAGCCCGGGTTGGCGACCTGCACGAGGACGGGCCCGTGCTGGCTGGCCTCCCGCGCGGCGCGCCACGCCGTGCTGGGGATGCGGGCCTGGGCCGCGAAGCCCTCGGCACCCGCCTGCTGCGCGGTCGGGATCACCTTCGGCGTCGGTACCCGGTACGGCGCGAGCTCCTGGAGCCAGTGCAGCTCGACGAGCCGCTGGACGTCGGTCGACCTGGCGTGCGCGACGAAGAGGAGTGCGGCGCCGGACTGCGCGGTCCGCACGAGGGCGACGTCGCGCGTGTGCACGTACGGGGCCCGGGGCTCGACGAAGGACGCGTCGCCGTCGTCCCACATCGCCACGAGCCCGAGCTCGGACGCCGGTGCGAACGCCGCGGTCCGGTTGCCGATCGCCACGACGGCGTGCGTCCGCGCCTGCAGCAGCGCCTTCGCACGCTGCCCGTTCGTCTGCTTGGCGTCGAACCGGACGACGCGCTCCGGCGGGAGCACCGCGAGGAGCGCGCGTTCGAGGTCGGTGACGTCGCGGAAGTCCGGGACCGCGAGCACGGCCGACTGCTCGCGGGCGACGACGTGCGACGCCGCCTGTGCGAGCGTCGCGGCCCAGCCGGGCACCCACACGGGGTCATCGGCGGTCCCGAGGTCGACGGGGTGGGGCACGGCGTCGACCGCAGCCCGTCCGTGGTCGGCGAGCAGGGCCTCCAGGACGCCCTCGGCGTAGCCCGTCACCGGGGTCGGCTCGACTGTCGGCGGTGACCACGAGGTGTCGCGGGCGAGCCAGGCCTTCTCGGCACGGACCTGACGGGTCGGCACGGCGAGCCGGAGCACGTCGGAGGCGACACCGGCGGCGCGGTCGGCGACGGCACGCGCGAGCGTCCAGATCTCCGGGGCCAGCACGGGCACCGGTGACACGACCTGTTCGACGGGACTGAGCTCCCCCGGCCAGTCTCCCTCGGAGACGACCTCGACGACGTACGCGTCGGACATCCGGGCGCCGGTGCGCAGCGGCACCTTGACCCGGACCCCCGGCACGCAGTCGTCCTCGAGCTCGGCCGGCACCCGGTAGTCGAACAGACGGTCCAACTGCGGGAGCGGCGAGTCGAGGACGACGCGCGCGACGGTGGTCACACGGTGCCTAGACGGCGGCGGTGACGAGTCCTGCTGCGGCGCGGAGCTCCTCGACGCGGTCGAGCTGCTCCCAGGTGAAGCCCGGCAGCTCGCGGCCGAAGTGGCCGTACGCCGCGGTCTGGGCGTACCGGGGCTTGAGCAGGTCGAGGTCGCGGATGATCGCGGCGGGACGCAGGTCGAACACCTCGATGATGGCGGCCTCGATCGTGGCGTCGTCGACGTGTCCGGTGCCGAACGACTCGACGTACAGACCGACGGGCTTCGCGCGGCCGATCGCGTAGGCGACCTGGACCTCGAGCCGGTCCGCGAGCCCCGCGGCGACGGCGTTCTTCGCGACCCAGCGGAGCGCGTAGGCGGCCGAGCGGTCGACCTTCGACGGGTCCTTGCCGCTGAACGCGCCGCCACCGTGGCGGGAGGCCCCGCCGTACGTGTCGACGATGACCTTGCGTCCGGTGAGTCCGGCGTCACCCTGCGGGCCGCCGATCTCGAAGCGACCGGTCGGGTTCACGATCACGTCGACGTGCGACGAGTCGAGGTCAACCAGGTCGAGCACCGGACGGATGACGTGCTCCGTGATCTGCGCGGTGAGCTCGTCGAGCGTGACCGCGGGCGAGTGCTGCGTGGAGAGGACCACCGTCTCGACGGTCTTCGGCACGACGCCGTCGTAGCCGACGGTGACCTGGGTCTTGCCGTCCGGGCGGAGGAAGTCGAGCTGCCCGCTCTTGCGGACCTCGGCCAGCCGCTCCGCCAGGCGGTGCGCGAGCCAGATCGCGACGGGCATGTACTCGGGCGTCTCGTTCGTCGCGAAGCCGAACATGATGCCCTGGTCGCCGGCGCCCTGGCGGTCGAGCTCGTCGATGCCCGCGCCGGACCGGCTGTCGAGCGACTCGTCGACGCCCTGGGCGATGTCCGGCGACTGCGCACCGATCGACACCTCGACACCGCAGGTGCGGCCGTCGAAGGAGACCTCGGACGAGTTGTACCCGATGCGCGTGATGACGTCGCGGACCAGCTTCGGGATCTCGACGTAGCCGGACGTGGTGACCTCGCCCGCGACGTGCACGAGCCCGGTGGTGACCATCGTCTCCACGGCGACGCGCGCGTGCGGGTCGACCGCGAGCAGGGCGTCGAGGATCGTGTCCGAGATCTGGTCGCAGATCTTGTCGGGGTGCCCCTCCGTCACCGACTCGGACGTGAAGAGGCGCAGGTTGGTGCCGCTCACCGGGGTCAGTCGGTGGGCTGCTGCTGCTTGGTGACGGTCAGCTTGTCCTCGTTGATCTCGTGGAGAGCGACGGACAGCGGCTTGTCGTCGATCGTCGAGTCGACGAGCGGACCGACGTTGTCGAACAGCGACCCCTCGTGCAGGTCGGCGTAGTAGTCGTTGATCTGACGGGCGCGCTTCGAGGCGAAGATGACGAGCGCGTACTTCGACTCCACCTTGGCGAGCAGGTCGTCGATGGGCGGGTCGATGATGCCCTGGGGGTTGGCCATGGTGTCTCCTGTCGGCTGCGGGTGCGTGGGGCGCGGGTCCGACCGGATCGGACCGCCCGACCGCGGTCGGGCTGCGCGGGCGCGACGCCGAGGAGGCGCGCGCGGGTGCGCCGTGTCAGGGCGCAGAGAACAAGTCTACGACCTCGCGTGCCGCGGTGCCGACATCCGAGTTCACGATGCGCACGTCGAACTCGTCCTGCGCGGCCAGTTCGACCTTCGCGGTCTCGAGTCGGCGTGCCTGTTCCTCGGCGGACTCGGTCCCGCGACCGATGAGCCGGCGGACGAGTTCCTCCCACGTCGGCGGCAGCAGGAACACGAGCACGGCCTCGGGCATGGCGTCGCGGACCTGCCGAGCACCCTGCAGGTCGATCTCGAGCAGCACCTTGTCGCCGGCGTCGAGCGCGCGGTCGATCGGCGGCCGTGGCGTGCCGTACCGGTAGGAGTTGTGCACCACGGCCCACTCGAGCAGCTCGCGGTCCCGGATCATCCGGTCGAACTCGGCGTCGTCCACGAAGTAGTAGTGCACGCCGTCGACCTCGCCCGGGCGGGGCTTCCGGGTCGTCGCCGACACGCTGAGGTCCACGTCGGGGAAGTGCTCGCGGATGTGCGCGCTCACGGTGCCCTTGCCGACGGCGGTCGGTCCGGCCAGCACGACGAGCTTCGACGCACCGCGCTTCCGGCCGCGGGCGGCGAGCCAGTCGGCCAGGGCGGAGCGCTGCCGGGTGCCGAGCCCGCCGAGCCGCTTCGACGGGGCGATGCGGAGCTCCCCCATCACGGCCTCGGCACGCGCCGGGCCGATCCCGGACATGCTCGTGAGCAGGTCGCGCACGCGCAGCGACTTCTCGGCGGGCAGGTCCGCGTCGGACCACGCGGCGCGAGCGACCTCGAGGGCGCTGCGCTCCCCCGACGCCACCTGCGCCTTGACGGCAGCACGGGCGCGCCGGGCGGCGACCGCCGCGCGGGCGGCGGCGACGCGGTCGACCTCCGGCGGGTTGCGGTGCGCGGGCAGGTCGCTGCGGTCCGGGGTCCCGGAGCCGGGCGTCTGGCCCGTGGGCGTCTGGTCCGTCACGCGGCGGCCCCGAGTGCGGCGTGGATGCGGTCCACGCGGTCCTGCACCAGCGCGGCGACCCCGTCCGGGCCGTCGGTCAGCAACCCGCGCGACTCGTTCACCAGGACCTGCTCGGCTCGCACACCGTACCGGGCGCGCAGGTCCTCGATCCGGGCACCCTGGGCACCGAAGCCCGGGGCGAGCACCGGCGCGTTGCCGATGGCGCCCGCGTCGATGCCGAAGTCGTCGAGGTCGAGGGTGGCGCCGAGCACGAGCCCGACGTCCCCGAGCGGCTGCTCGCCGCCGGTCCGGTTGTCGTCTGCCACAGCAAGGACGATACCGGCAGCGACGGACCGTCCGGCACGCGGCCCCTCGGCGAGCACGGCCGTCTGGAGCACGCGCGCCTCCGGGTTGCTCGTCGCCGCGAGCACGAAGACGCCCGCACCGTTCCGTCGGGCGACGTCGACCGTGCCGGCGAGGGACCCGTACCCGAGGTACGGCGAGACCGTCATCGCGTCCGCCCGGAACGGCCCGTCGCGGTCGAGCCACGCGAGCGCGTAGTCGTCGCCGGTCGAGCCGATGTCGCCCCGCTTCACGTCGGCGACGACCAGGAGGCCCGCATCGCGTGCCCGACGCAGGGTCGCGTCGAGCGCGCGGTAGCCGGGGACCCCGGCCGCCTCGAAGAAGGCGATCTGCGGCTTCACGATCGCGGCGCGGCCGGCGGCCGCGTCGACCAGGGTCGCGCCGAAGGCGGTGAGGCCCTGCTCGTCGCGGCCGAGCCCCCACGCCGCCAGGGTGGCGGCGTGGGGGTCGATGCCGACGCACAGGGGGGAACGCTCCCCCACGGCGGCGGCGAGGCGGACACCGAAGGAGGCCGGGCCTCCCGTCCGTCCGTCGCTCACCAGGTCGCGCGCTCGAGCGCGTAGTCCTGCAGGCTGCGGGCGCTGAGCGGGGTGCCGATCGTCTCGATCGCGGCGACGGCCGCACCGAGCTGCGCGATCGTCGTGAAGAGCGGCTTGTCCGCGGCGACCGTGGCCGCACGGATCTCGTAGCCGTCCGCACGACCGGCGGCGCCGGAGGGCGTGTTGATGACGATGTCGACCGCGTCGCGGGCGAGCAGGTCGACCACGCTCTCACCGCCCTCGCTGTACTTGCCGACCAGGGTGACCTCGATGCCGTTGCGGCGCAGGACCTCGGCGGTCCCCTCGGTCGCGGTGATCGTGAACCCGAGCTGCTGCAGGCGGTGCACGGGCAGGACGACCTGGCGCTTGTCGGTGTCCGCGACGCTCACGAAGACCGTGCCGCTCGTCGGCAGGCCGCCGTACGCGGCGTCCTGCGACTTGAGGAACGCCCGCGGGAAGTCGCGGTCGATGCCCATCACCTCGCCCGTGGAGCGCATCTCGGGGCTGAGCACCGAGTCGACGACCTGGCCGTCGTGAGTGCGGAAGCGGCGGAAGGGCAGCACGGCCTCCTTGACGGCGACCGGTGCCTGCGGCGGCACCGAGGAGCCGTCCCGCTCCGGCAGCATCCCCTCGGCGACGAGCGCGTCGATCGAGGTGCCGGTCATCACGCGGGAGGCCGCCTTGGCGAGCGGGATGCCGAGTGCCTTCGACACGAACGGGACCGTGCGGCTGGCGCGCGGGTTCGCCTCGAGGACGTAGAGCACGCCCGCACCGATCGCGAACTGCACGTTCAGCAGGCCCTGCACGCCGATGCCGCGGGCGATCTTCTCGGTGGCCTCGACCACGCCGCGGATCTCCGCCTTGCCGAGTCCGACCGGCGGCAGGGTGCAGGCCGAGTCGCCGGAGTGGATGCCGGCCTCCTCGATGTGCTCCATGATGCCGCCGACGTAGAGCCGCTCGCCGTCGAAGAGCGCGTCGACGTCGATCTCCACCGCGTCGTCGAGGAACCGGTCGACCAGCAGCGGCAGGTCCGGACCGATGATCGCCTGGTCGGCCATCCGGTCGAAGTAGTCCGCCAGGGCGGCCGGGTCGTAGACGATCTCCATGCCGCGTCCGCCGAGCACGAAGGACGGGCGGACGAGGACCGGGTAGCCGATCTCCTCGGCGACCGCGGTCGCGCTCGCGAGGTCGTGGGCCGTGCCGTTCCGCGGTGCGAGCAGCCCGGCCTGCTCGAGGATCGCGGCGAACTGGCCACGCTCCTCGGCGGAGTCGATCGCGCTCGGGGTCGTGCCGAGGATCGGGATGCCGGCGGCCTCGAGGGGCTTCGCCAGGCCGAGGGCGGTCTGCCCGCCGAGCTGGACGACGACGCCGACCAGCTCACCGGAGGCCGCCTCGGCCTCGATGACCTCGAGGACGTCCTCGGTGGTGAGCGGCTCGAAGTAGAGCCGGTCCGAGGTGTCGTAGTCGGTGGAGACCGTCTCGGGGTTGCAGTTGATCATGATCGTCTCGTAGCCGGCGTCGCTCAGTGCGAACGAGGCGTGCACGCACGAGTAGTCGAACTCGACGCCCTGACCGATGCGGTTCGGGCCGGAGCCGAGGATGACGACCTTCTTCCGGTCGCTCGGGGCGACCTCGGTCTCCGCGTCGTACGACGAGTAGTGGTACGGCGTGAGGGCCGGGAACTCACCGGCGCAGGTGTCCACCGTCTTGAAGACCGGGCGGATGCCGAGCGCATGACGGGCGTCGCGCGCCTCCTGCTCGGAGATGCCGCGCAGGGACGCGATCTGGGCGTCGCTGAAGCCGTGCTCCTTCGCCCAGCGCAGGGTGTCCGCGTCGAGCGTCTCCGCCGCACGCACCTCGTCGGCGACCTCGTTGATGAGGACGATCTGGTCGATGAACCACGGGTCGATCTTCGTGGCCTCGAACACCTCGTCCGCGGTGGCGCCGGCGACCAGGGCCTGCTGCACGGTCACGATGCGGCCGTCGGTCGGCACCTGGGCCTTCGACAGCAGCGCGTCCTTGTCGAGCTCGGCCGCCGGGGTGTCCCAGTGGAAGCTCGACCCGCGCTTCTCGAGGCTCCGCAGGGACTTCTGCAGCGCCGTTGCGTAGTTGCGGCCGATGGCCATCGCCTCGCCGACGCTCTTCATGGTCGTGGTGAGCGTGGCGTCGGCCGCCGGGAACTTCTCGAACGCGAACCGCGGGGTCTTCACGACCACGTAGTCGAGCGTCGGCTCGAAGCTCGCCGGCGTCACCCGGGTGATGTCGTTCTCGATCTCGTCGAGGCGGTACCCGATCGCGAGCTTCGCGGCGATCTTGGCGATCGGGAAGCCCGTCGCCTTCGACGCGAGCGCCGACGAGCGCGACACGCGGGGGTTCATCTCGATGACGATCAGGCGGCCGTTCGACGGGTCGACGGCGAACTGGATGTTGCAGCCGCCGGTGTCGACACCGACGCGACGGATGATGTCGATGCCGATGTTCCGCATGTTCTGGTACTCGCGGTCGGTCAGCGTCAGCGCGGGGGCGACGGTGATCGAGTCGCCCGTGTGCACGCCCACCGGGTCGACGTTCTCGATCGAGCAGATGACGACCGTGTTGTCGAAGTTGTCCCGCATGAGCTCGAGCTCGTACTCCTTCCAACCGAGGATCGACTCCTCGAGGAGCACCTCGGTGGTCGGGCTCGACTGCAGGCCGTCGCCGACGAAGCGGACGAGCTCCTCCTCGTTGTACGCGAAGCCGGAGCCGAGACCGCCCATGGTGAAGGACGGCCGGACGACGAGCGGGTAGCCGAGGTCCTGCGCGAACGCCTTCGCCTCGTCCAGCGTGTGCGCGATGTGGCTGCGGGCGACGTCGGCGCCGGACTCGAGCACGAGCTCCTTGAAGAGCTGCCGGTCCTCACCGCGCTGGATCGCGTCGACCTTGGCACCGATGAGCTCGACGTCGTACTTGTCGAGGATGCCCTCGGCGTCGAGCTTGATCGCGGCGTTGAGCGCCGTCTGGCCGCCGAGCGTCGGCAGGACCGCGTCCGGACGCTCGATCTTGATGATCTCCTCGAGCGAGGCGCTCGTGATCGGCTCGATGTACGTCGCGTCGGCGAAGTCCGGGTCGGTCATGATCGTCGCCGGGTTCGGGTTGACGAGGATGACCCGGACGCCCTCGGCGCGGAGGACGCGGCACGCCTGGGTGCCGGAGTAGTCGAACTCGGCGGCCTGACCGATGACGATCGGGCCCGAGCCGATGACGAGGACGGAGTTGATGTCTGCGCGCTTCGGCATCAGTTGCTGCTTTCGTTCTGCGCGGCCGACGCGCCGGCGTCGGTCGTCGGGTCGGCTGCGGGGGTCGTGGCGGTGGCGGTCGCCGCGTCGAGCGGCTCCCCGTCGCGTCGCGCACGGACCAGGTCCGCGAACCGGTCGAACAGGTACATGGAGTCGTGCGGGCCGGCCGCCGCCTCGGGGTGGTACTGCACGCTGAACGCGGGCACGTCGAGCGCGCGGAGGCCCTCGACCACGTCGTCGTTCAGGGAGTAGTGCGAGACCTCGACCCGCCCGAACCCGGCCGGCGACTCGAGGACCTCGCCCAGGGGCGCGTCGACCGCGAAGCCGTGGTTCTGGCTCGTGATCTCGACCTTGCCGGTGGCGGTGTCGAGCACGGGCTGGTTGATGCCGCGGTGGCCGAACGGCAGCTTGTACGTGCCGAAGCCGAGCGCGCGACCGAGGAGCTGGTTGCCGAAGCAGATGCCGAAGAACGGGCGGCCGGTCCGCAGGGACTCCTGCAGCAGGGACACCTGCGCGTCGCTCGCGGCGGGGTCACCCGGGCCGTTCGAGTAGAACAGCGCGTCCGGGTCGAGCTGCTGCAGCGCCTCGGACGTGATGTCCTGCGGCACGACGTGCACCTCGAACCCGCGCTCGGCGAGGTAGCGGGTGGTCGAGGCCTTCACGCCGAGGTCGAGCACGGCGAGCCGGCCGATCTGCTCGCCGACGGCGGGGACCACGTAGGTCTCCGGGGTCGACACGATCGACGAGAAGCTCGCGCCGGTCATCGCGGCCTGCTCGCGCACGGCCCGGAGCTGCTCCTCGGCGGACAGGTCCGCGTCGGCACCGCTGAACACGCCGCCCTTCATGGCGCCGGCGTCGCGGATCCGGCGGGTGAGCGCGCGCGTGTCGATCCCGGAGATGCCGACGATGCCGTCGCGCACCAGGTGGTCGTCCAGCGTCGCGTTCGCGCGGTGGTTCGACACGACGCGGCTGGGGTCGCGCACCACGTACCCGGCGACCCAGATGCGACGGGACTCGGGGTCCTCGTCGTTGACACCGGTGTTGCCGATGTGCGGCGCGGTCTGCACCACGATCTGTCCGGCGTAGGACGGGTCGGTCAGCGTCTCCTGGTAGCCGGTCATGCCGGTGGCGAAGACGACCTCTCCCAGGGATCGGCCTCGGGCGCCGTACGCCCGTCCGTCGTAGCGGGTGCCGTCCTCGAGGACCAGTACGGCCCGTTCGCGTGTCATCAGTTCGTCCCTTCGCCCGCGGTGTGCGGGTGTTCGTGCGTCGTCGTCAGTCCCTGCAGGGCGGCGAGTGCTGCTGCGCCGCCCTCCGGGAACCGGAAGTAGGTGTCGAGGTCCGTCGCTGCTGCGGCGCCGGTCGCCGTCCATCGCAGACGGACCAGTCCCCCGGGTTCGACCACCCGGTCGATGGCCGCGGTGGCCCGGTCGGCGCCGCGGACGGCGGTCGCGGCGATCCACCGGTCCTCGGCTCCGGCGTGGTGCAGGACCACGCCGGTGTCGTGCACGGTCACGCCGCCGCGGCCCCGGAACCCGAGACCGCCTGCCGTGATCCGCTCGAGCGGCTCGTCAGCGCGGGTCGTCGCGACCGTGAACCCGTCCCACGACCCGACCGCCGGTCCCAGCCCGGTCGGGACCGGGACGGGAGGCACGGCTGCCGTCTGCGCGCGGGTCCGGGTCCGCCAGGTGCGCGCCATCGCGACGAACAGCGCGGCCACCAGGAGCAGGATCGCCGCTCCGGTCAGCCAGCGCAGCGCGTCGCCGCTCACCGTGTCACCGCCCGGCTCACGCGGACGCCGCCTTCGTCGACCGCGCCGACGGGGTGGCGGCTGCGGTCGCGGCGACGGTCTCGGCGTCGACGAGCACGCCGTCGAGCAGCGTCGGGTAGCCGTGGTGGAAGGTCGCGACCACCCGGCCGGGCAGCCGCATGCCGAGGTACGGCGAGTTCTGCGACTGGCCGTGCAGGTCGTCGACCGAGAACTCCCGCACCGCCGCGGGGTCGTACAGCGTCAGCTCGGCGGGGGCACCCTCGGCGATGCGCTGACCGTGCCCCTCGACCTGGCCGATGTGCGCCGGTGCCTCGGACAGCACGCGGGCGACGTCGGCCCAGTCGAGCCGGCCGTCCTCGACCACGGCGGCGTGCACGACGCTCAGCGCCGACTCGAGCCCGACCATGCCGTTCGCCGCGGCCGGCCACTCGCAGCACTTCGCCTCGGCGGTGTGCGGCGCGTGGTCGGTCGCGACGATGTCGATCGTGCCGTCGGCCAGTGCTCCGCGCAGCGCGTCGACGTCCTCGCGGGAGCGCAACGGCGGGTTCACCTTGTACCGGGCGTCGTACCCGGGTGCGCCGTCGATCCCGGCGATGAGGTCCTCGGTCAGGACCAGGTGGTGCGGGGTGACCTCGGCGGTGACGTCGATGCCGCGGGACTTCGCCCAGCGGATCACCTCGACGCTGCCGGCGGTCGAGACGTGGCAGACGTGCAGCCGTGCGCCGACGTGGTCGGCGAGCAGGACGTCGCGGGCGATGATCGCCTCCTCGGCGACGGCCGGCCACCCGGCGAGCCCGAGCTCCGACGACAGCCGGCCCTCGTTCATCTGCGCACCGATGGTCAGCCGGGGCTCCTGCGCGTGCTGCGCGAGCACGCCGCCGAAGCCCTTGACGTACTCGAGCGCCCGGCGCATGAGGAGCGGGTCCGACACGCAGGAGCCGTCGTCCGAGAACACCCGGACCCGGGCGCGCGAGGTCGCCATCGCGCCGATCTCGGACAGGTGCGTGCCCTGCAGTCCCTGGGACACCGCGCCGATCGGGCGGACCGTCACGTACCCGGCGTCGTCCCCGAGCGCCTGCACCTGCTCGACCACACCGGCGGTGTCGGCGACCGGCGACGAGTTCGCCATCGCGTTCACCGCGGTGAAGCCGCCGGCTGCCGCGGCCCGCGAGCCGGTGAGGACGGTCTCCGACTCCTCGGAGCCGGGCTCGCGGAGGTGCGTGTGGAGGTCCACGAGCCCGGGCAGGGCGAGCAGACCGTCCGCGTCGACCACCGTCGCGCCGACCGTGTCGAGACCGGAGCCGACCGCGGTGATGCGTCGTCCCTCCAGGCGGATGTCGGCACGCGAGCCGTCGACCAGCTGCGCGCCGCGGATGAGGTGGGCGGTCATGCGACGGGCTCCTTCGGTTCGTGCTCGCCGGTCAGGGCGAGGTACAGGACGGCCATGCGGACGGAGACGCCGTTGGCGACCTGCTCGACGACGGTCGAGCGCGGGTCGTCGGCGGCGACGCCGGCGATCTCCAGGCCGCGGTTCATCGGGCCGGGGTGCATGATCAGCGTGCGCTCGGAGAGGGCCGCCGCCCGCGCCGCCGTCAGACCGAAGTGCCGCGTGTACTCACGCGGGTTCGGGAAGAACGCGTCGTTCATCCGCTCCTGCTGGATGCGGAGCAGCATCACGACGTCCGGGTCCTCCCCGAGGGCGGCGTCGAGGTCGTGGTGCACGGCGGCGCCGAACGGACGGTCGACCGCGGGCAGCAGCGTGGGCGGCGCGGCGAAGGTCACCTCGGCACCGAGCGTGCGCAGCAGCCAGGCGTTGCTCCGGGCGACACGGCTGTGCAGGACGTCGCCGACGATCGCCACGCGGACGCCGTCGAGCGCCCGGCCGCGGCTGTCGGTGCCGTGGAACCGTCGGCGCATCGTGAAGGCGTCGAGCAGGGCCTGCGTCGGGTGCTCGTGCGTCCCGTCACCGGCGTTCACGACCGGGACGTCGATCCAGTCGGCCTCGGCGAGGACCCGCGGGGCTCCCGACGCCGGGTGGCGCATGACGATGCCGTCGATGCCCATCGCACCGAGGGTCTGCACGGTGTCCTTCAACGACTCGCCCTTCGAGACGCTGGAGCCCTTCGCCGCGAAGTTGATGACGTCGGCGGAGAGCCGCTTGGCGGCTGCCTCGAACGAGATGCGGGTCCGGGTCGAGTCCTCGAAGAACAGGTTCACGACGGTCTTGCCGCGGAGGGCCGGGAGCTTCCGGACCTCGCGGGTGTTGACCTCGGCCATCTCCTCGGCGACGTCGAGGATCCGGACGGCCTCGGCGCGCGACAGGTCGGCGGTGGAGAGGAGGTGCTTCACGGGGCGACCCCCTGCTCGTGCTGCGGCGTCTCGTGCTGCGGCGTCTCGTGCTGCTCGATGACGACCTCGTCGGTGCCGTCCGTCTCGGTCAGGCGCAGCGTGACCCGCTCGTCGGCGGCCGTCGGCAGGTTCTTGCCGACGTGGTCCGCCCGGATGGGCAGTTCGCGGTGGCCGCGGTCGACGAGCACCGCGAGCCGCACCGCCCGGGGCCGGCCGATGCCCTGCAGGGCGTCGAGCGCTGCCCGCACGGTGCGACCCGAGTAGAGCACGTCGTCGACCAGCACGACGACCTTGCCGTCGATGCCGCTCGTCGGGATCGTCGTGCGGTGCGGCGCACGACCGATGCCGTGGCCGAGGTCGTCCCGGTGCATCGTGACGTCGAGCGTGCCGAGCCGCTGGTCGCGGTCCGCTGCCCACTCGGGTTCGATGTCGGCCAGGACGCGGTCGAGCCGCTCGGCCAGGACGGCACCCCGTGTCGGGATGCCCAGGAGCACGAGGTCCGAGGCGCCGTGGTTGGCCTCGAGGATCTCGTGCGCGATGCGTGTCAGAGCACGCGTGATGTCGGGGTGTTGCAGGACCGTTCTGGTGCCCACGCCGACCTCCTTCCCCGCCTCACCGGACGGACTTAAAGGATGCTGACGTGGACAACCCTACTCGGACTCCTGGTCCCCCGCGACAGTCCGACCGGACGGTGCGGCGGCCTCGTCGGCGCTCCGACCGGACGGTGCGCGGCCACCCGCGACGGCGCCGAGGACGCCGTTCACGAAGCCGGCCGAGTCCTCCGTCGAGAGCGACTGCGCGAGCTCGACCGCCTCGGCGATCGCGACCGCGTCCGGGACCTCCGGGTTGTACCGGAGCTCCCAGACGCCCATCCGGAGGATGCAGCGGTCGAGGACGGGCATGCGGGCGACGGACCACCCCTGCGCGTGCTCGACGATCACCTTGTCGATCGCAGCGCGGTCGTCGTCGATGCCGGTGACGATCTGCCGGGCGTAGTCCCAGCTCGAGGCGCGCTCGGGCTGGTCGAGGTGCCGGACCGTCTCGGTCGCCAGGACGTCCGCGATCGGGAGCTCACGCACCTCGGCGACGTAGAGCATGTCGAGGGCGCGCTTGCGGGCCTTCGAACGAGCACTCATGTGGTCGGCGCCTAGTTGTTGACGCGGCCGAGGAAGCTGCCGTCGCGCGTGTCGATCTTCACGGTGGTGCCGTTCTCGAGGTACAGCGGCACCTGGATGCGGTGACCGGTCGCGATGATGGTCGCGTCCTTCGTGCCACCGGAGGAACGGTCGCCCTGCAGGCCCGGCTCGGTCTCGACCTCGGTGACGATCGACGTCGGGAGCTCGATGTACAGCGGGTTGCCCTCGTTCATCGCGATGGTGACCATGGCGGACTCGAGCAGGTAGTTCTTGGCGTCGCCGACGACGGTCTCCGACACGGGGACCTGGTCGTACGTGTCGGTGTCCATGAAGACGTAGGACTCGCCGTCCTGGTACAGGTACTGGTAGTCGCGGCGGTCCACGGTCGCGGTGTCGATCTTCGCGCCGGCGTTGAACGTGCGGTCGACGACCTTGCCCGAGACGACGTTCTTGAGCTTGGTGCGGACGAAGGCGCCGCCCTTGCCCGGCTTCACGTGCTGGAACTCGACGACCGACCAGAGCTGCCCGTCGATGATGAGAACGGCGCCGTTCTTGATGTCAGTGGTACTCGCCATGGGTCTTCCGTTCGATGGTGTTGTGAAGGTCTCCCGGACGTGCGTCCGGTCCCGGCGACGGCGGGGTGTGCCCGCGCCGACGCCCCGTCGAGTGTAGCGGACGGGCACGGACCGGCCGGGGCGGGACGCAGTGCGGGCGGCGGCGCGGCTGCCCGGCCGACCACCCGTCGTTCACCGCCGGCGTCGAGCCCGCCACGCGTCGATCGCGGCCCACACCAGCAGCACCACGGCGGTACCGCCCAGGATCCCGCCCGCCGAACCGGTGGAGAGCACCGCGGTCGGCCGCGCCGGCGAGGCGAGGTACACGACGGCCAGCACGCCGGCACCCGCTCCGAGCAGGACGAGCAGGACGCGCCGGACCAGACCGGAGACCACCTCGCGGTCCCGCCGGTCCGAGAACAGCCGGATGTTCACCGCGAACCTGCCGGTCTCGAGCGCCTCGGTGATCCGGTCGACCCGCCGGGGCAGCTTGCGCGCGGCCGACACCACGCCGAAGAGCTCACGGACCGCGAGGTCCCGGACCGCTCGCGGTCGGAGCTGGTCGCGGATCTGCCGCCTCGCCAGGTCGCGGGACTCCTCGAGCAGGTCGAACGACGGCGCGAGGCTGCGCAGGGTGCCCTCGAAGATCGCCAGCGCGCGGGCCGCGGCGACGAAGTCCGGCGGCGGCTTGAGCCGGTAGCGCCCGAACACGGCGACGGCGTCGTCCACCGTCTCGACGCCGATCCGCGCACCGGGCCCGAGCTCGTCCGCGACGAACGCGGCGATGTCCCGGCGGAAGTCCGGCTCGTCCTCGACGTCACGCACCGGGGCCATGCGCATCACCGCGTCCGCGATCCGCTCGGTGTCGTCCTGGATGTACCCGGCGAGCAGGTCCTGCACGGTGCTCCGGAGGCCCGGGTCGAGCCGACCGACGGACCCGAAGTCGATCAGGGCCGGGCGGCCGTCGGGCAGCAGCACGACGTTGCCCGGGTGCAGGTCAGCGTGGTAGATCCCGTCGAAGACGATCTGCCGGAGGAAGGCGTCGAGGACGGCCCGCATCGGGGCGTCGAGGTCCTGTCCGCCCCCGGCGGCCCGGACCGCGCTGAGCGTCTCGCCCTCGAGGAACTCCATCACCATCACCCGACGCCCGGAGAGGTCGCGGTACGGCTCGGGGTAGGCGACCGCGTCCGGTCGGGCGCTCCGCGCCTGCGCCGCACGCAGTGCGGCGAGGTTCCGCATCTCCGACGTGAAGTCCACCTGCCGCACGAGGTCGTCGGCGTACTGCTGCGCGACGTCCGCGACGCCGACCTGTCGTGCCTCGGTGCTCGTCCGGGCCAGGAACCTGACGACCCGCAGCGCGATGTCGACGTCGCGCCGGACCGCGGCGTCGATCCCGGGTCGCTGGACCTTCACGGCGACGACGGTGCCGTCACGGAGGGTGGCCCGGTGCACCTGCGCGATGGACGCGGCGGCGACCGGTTCGGTGTCGAAGGAGGCGAACACCTCGTCGACGGGCGCGCCCAGCTCCTCCTCGAGGAGCGCCGCGACCTCGACCGCGCCGGCGGGGCGGACGCTGCGCTGCAGGTGCGCGAGCCCCTCGGTCCACTCGTCCGGCAGCAGGTCGTCGCGCGTCGACAGGAGCTGTCCCATCTTCACGAACCCGCCGCCCGCCTCCTCGAGGGCGCGACGCAGGTGCTCGGCCTGGCGCCGCCGCAGGTCCGACGTCTCCGGGTCGCGTGAGAAGTCGAGCCGTCGGAACGGCACCAGTTCGTGGCGGCGGGCGATCGACAGGAGTTCGGCGAAGCGTCGGGCACGGGTACGCAGGCTGCCGACGGCGGCGTCCTGCTGGCCGAGGTCGCTCAGGCGGGGCGGGGTGGGCACCGCACCAGTCTGCTCCCCGGGCCTGCGGGCCTGCCCCGTCCCTGCACAGCCGGGAGGCACGGTTCACCGCCCACAGGTCGGCTGACCGGACAGGTCAGGTCAGGTCCACTGCACGAACCACCGCCGCCATCGCTGCGACATCTCGATCGCTGTGCTCCGGCACCCCGCGACCGTAGCGTGGTGGTCGAAGGCCGACCGCCGGCTGGCGCACCGGGCACTGCGCCGACAGTCGCAGAGCGGCTACCGAGCAAGCACACCCACAGGAGAGGACCTCGGATGATGCGGATCTTCGAGCCTCTCCCCGACGCGCTCGGCCCTGACCGCGACGACGACGAGTACTGGGCGTGGGAGAACGGCGCCGAATTCGACGACTTCCGCGAATGGGAGCGGACCGGTGTGCTCACCCGCTCCATGCGGCTCAGGTGGTGGTGGCGTCGGACTCGTCCGACGCTCCGCTGATCGGGCGGGCGGACCCGCTAGACGCCGACCTCCTGGTACGCGGTGAACAGCAGGTGGTCCTCCGGACCCTCGAGGGTGGCGGGCTTCCCGACCCCGTCGAGGATGATGAAGCGCAGCATGCCCGCACGTGCCTTCTTGTCGCGCCGCATCGTGGCGAGCAAGCCCTCCCAGCGACCGAGGCCGTAGGTCGTCGGCAGCTCCAGCGACTCGAGGATCGAGCGGTGCCGGTCGACGGTGGCGTCGTCCAGGTGGCCCGTCAACCGGGCGAGCTCCGCGGCGAACACCATGCCGACGGACACCGCCGCGCCGTGTCGCCACTGGTAGCGCTCGGCGTGCTCGATCGCGTGCCCGAGGGTGTGCCCGTAGTTGAGGATCTCCCGTCGACCCTGCTCGGTGAAGTCCTCCGACACCACCTCGGCCTTCAGCGCGATCGCGAGCTCGACCACGCGGCGGAACTCGGGCGTCGTCGGGTCGGTGACGCGGGCGACGTCGGCCTCGATGACGTCCAGGATCTCGGGGACGGCGATGAAGCCGGCCTTCACGATCTCGGCGAACCCGGTGAGCACGTCGTTCCTCGGCAGCGTCCGGACGAGGTCGAGGTCGGCGACCACTGCGCGCGGGTGGTGGAACGCCCCGACCAGGTTCTTGCCCTCGTTGGTGTTGATGCCGGTCTTGCCGCCGACGCTCGCGTCGACCAGCCCGAGCACGCTCGTCGGCATCGCCAGGAACGGCACCCCGCGGAGCCACGTCGCCGCGACGAACCCGGCGAGGTCGGTGACGGCTCCCCCGCCGAGCCCGATGACGGCGTCGGTCCGGGTGAAGTCCGCCTGTCCCATGACCTGCCAGCAGAACGCGGCGACCTCGACGCGCTTGGCGGCCTCGGCGTCCGGGACCTCGGCGATCAGTGCGTCGAGACCGGCCTCGACGAGGACCGCGCGCAGCTCGTTCGCCCGCGCTCCCAGGGTCGGTGCGTGCACGATGAGCACCTTCGCCACGCGGGGTCCGAGCAGCGACGGGACCGAGCCGGACAGGTCGTTGCCGACCACGACGAGGGACCCGCCCTCGCCGCCGACCAGGATCTCGGTGGTGCCCTCGGGCAGGTTCGACGCGGTCACGGTGTCCCTCCGGTGGTGTGCTCCTGGTCGGAGCCGATGTGCTCCTCAGCGGAGCCGGTGCGCTCCTCGGCGGAGCCGTTCTGCTGCTCGGTCACCCACGCGACGACGTCCCGGACGACGTGCGACATCGGGCGGCGCGACGTGTCGAACGTCGCGTGTGCGAGCTCGGCGTAGGTCGCCGCCCGCTCGTCGGCGATGGTCTGCCACGCGTCGATCCCGCCCTGCGCGAGGAGCGGCCGGTCGGTCCCCGCGATCCGGGCTGCGACGGCCTCGGGTGACACGGTGAGCAGCACGACCCGGGCGCCACGCAACGCAGCACGGGTGTCCGGGTGCGTCACGGCTCCCCCACCGACGGAGACCACACCGCCGGTCGCGACGGCTGCGCGCACGGCCTCGGCCTCGAGCGCGCGGAACGCCGGCTCACCGCGGTCGGCGAAGATCCCCGGGATCGGGCCGTGCTCCCGCGCGATCACGCGATCGGTGTCCGTGAACGGCACGCCCAGGGCCTTGGCGACGCGCTTGCCGACGCTCGACTTGCCGGCCCCCATCGGCCCGATCACGACGACCGGCGCACCGGTGCCCGCGGGACCGCCGGTGGTCGACGCGTCGGCGCCGCTCACCGGACGGTCGTGGGCTCGGCCGCGCGCGACTCAGCGCCGTCCGTCCGGCGGGTGCGCAGGGTCTCCGGCAGGGCCGCCAGGTACGCGTCGAGGTTGCGCTTCGTCTCGGTCAGGCTGTCGCCGCCGAACTTCTCGAGCACGGCATCGGCGAGCACGAGCGCGACCATGGCCTCGGCGACGACGCCCGAGGCCGGTACCGCGCAGACGTCGCTCCGCTGGTGGTGCGCGGCCGCGTCCTCGCCGGTGGCGACGTCGATGGTGTGCAGGGCGTGCGGCACGGTCGCGATGGGCTTCATGCCCGCGCGGACACGGAGCACCGTTCCGGTGGACATGCCGCCCTCGGTCCCGCCGGCGCGGTCGCTCGTCCGGACGATCTCGCCGTCCTCGCGGTACAGCTCGTCGTGCGCCTCGGACCCACGGCGTCCCGCGGTGGCGAACCCGTCGCCGACCTCGACGCCCTTGATCGCCTGGATGCCCATGATCGCCGCGGCGAGCCGCGCATCGAGACGACGATCCCAGTGCACGTGGGAGCCGAGCCCCGGCGGGACGCCGTAGAACAGGACCTCGACGACCCCGCCGAGGGTGTCGCCGTCCTTCTTCGCCGCCTCGACCTCGGTGACCATCCGCGCGGAGGTCTCCGGGTCGGCACAGCGGAGCTGGTCCTCGTCCAGGCGGTCGACGTCGTCGGGCAGGGGCAGCGGCGTGCCGTCGGGCACGCGGACGGTGCCGACCTGCAGGGTGTGGGCGATCGAGCGGATGCCGAGCTCGGCCAGGAAGGACTTCGCGACCGCGCCGAGGGCGACCCGCGCCGCCGTCTCGCGAGCGGACGCGCGTTCGAGGATCGGGCGGGCCTCGTCGAACCCGTACTTCTGCATGCCGACCAGGTCGGCGTGTCCGGGACGCGGTCGGGTCAGGGGCGCGCTGCGACCACGGGACATCTCGGTCGACTCGACCGGCTCGGGGCTCATGACCTCGACCCACTTGGGCCACTCGGTGTTGCCGATGCGGATGGCGATCGGGCTGCCGAGCGAGTACCCGTGGCGGACGCCGCCCGAGACGTGGAGCTCGTCCTGCTCGAACTTCATCCGCGACCCGCGCCCGTAGCCGAGCTTCCGACGCGCGAGGTCGGCGCGGATGGACTCGAACGACACCGGGACGCCCGCGGGCAGGCCCTCGAGCATCGCGATGAGTTCGGGTCCGTGGGACTCACCAGCGGTCAACCAACGAAGCATGTCGACCATCCTCCCACAGGGTCCGGTCGTGCGACGCGACCGGACCACCGTGGGCCTACTGGTACTCGGGGTGCGCGCGGAGCCAGGCCTGGAACTGCTTCACGGCCACCTGGTGCTCCGCGTACGTGTCCGAGAAGACGGTCTCACCCGTGTCGAGGTCGACCGTCACGAAGTAGAGCCACTTCCCGTCGGCCATGTTCGTGACGGCCTTGATGGCCACGTCGCCTGGGTTCGAGATCGGTGCCGGGGGCAGACCCTTGTGCACGTAGGTGTTGTACGCGTTGCCCGCGTCCGCTCGCTCCTCGTCGGTCGTGGTGACCTTGTGCGTGTTGCCCGTCCCGTAGGCGACGGTCGCGTCCGACTGCAGCGCCATGTCGATGTCGAGCCGGTTCTGGAACACCCGCGCGACCTTCGGGTAGTCGGCAGCCAGGCCGGCCTCCTTCTGCACGAGCGAGGCGAAGACGACGACCCGCTCCTGGTCACCCTCGGCCACGCCGGCTGCGGCCAGGTGCTCCTTCATCGTGTCGACCATCGACTGGAAGTACTGCTTCGCGGTCCACCCGGGGTTGATCGGGTACGTCGCCGGGAAGAGCCATCCCTCGAGGGTCGTCACGCCGGACGGGAGCCCGTACGCCTGCACGTCCTTCGCCGCTGCGCTGACCTCGGCCTCGGTCAGCCCCGCCTTCGAGACCATCCCCGCCTCGATGTCCTGCAGCGCGGTCCCCTCGGGGATCACGATCGAGGCCTGGACGCGGTTGTCGGAGTCCTTGAGCGCGTCGAGTGCGGCCTTCGAGCTCATCTCCTTCTTGAGCTCGTACGAGCCCGGCTGGAACGAGACGTCCGGTGAGGTCAACAGCAGCTTGTAGAACACCTTCGAGCTCTTTACGACACCGCTGCGCTGCAGGGTCTTCGCGACGTCCTCGCCGATGTCGCCCTGCTTGATGGTCACGGTGACCTTGCTCGTCCCGTCGCCGGTGTAGTCGTCGGGCTCGCTGGACCCGCCGATCGCACTGAGCACCTGCTGCACCTTGGGTGCGGCGAAGGCGTACGCGCCGACGCCGCCGCCCAGGACGAGGGCGACGATCACGACGCCCGCCACGAGCGGGCCACGTCGCCGCTTCGGCCGCGGTTCGCGTGGCGGCCGGGAGGCTCCCCCACCTCCGGCACCACGCCCACGTCCGCCTCCGGTACCGCCGGGTCCCCGGTCGGCTCCGGCAGGCCCGCCCGCGGCGGCAGCGGAACCGTCGACGACGCCCGCGTCACGCGTGGCCCGGCCCGGGCCGGCCTCGGCCCGCGCCGCACGCACCGCCTGCGCATCGGGCGCCCGGAGCTCCCCGGTCAGGAGTGCCCGGACGTCCGGGTGGAGCTCGTCGTCCGACCGCGCGACCGGGGCGTCCGCCGGCGATGCCGGTCGCGTCGCCGCCGTCGAGGGCTGCGACGCCGGGTCCTGGTCCGCCGGACGACGACCGTCGGTGTCCTCCGCCGGCGCCCGCCGCGCCCGCTCGGACTCGGCTGCCTCGGCAGCACGCGCCTCACGACGGGACATCGGTCGGTCGGGCTCGGCGTCGGGGTCGGTGGGGCGACGTCGCCGCCCTGCGTCGTCACCGGGCGCGATGATCGCGTCCCAGTCCAGGTCGTCTGCCAAGGGATCCTCGGTCTCTCGGGTCGGGGGCTCCACCTGGGCCCCGTCGGTCCGGGAACGACGGTCTCCCGACCCGTCCCGGGGCCGGTCGGTCAGGGGAGCGTTGCGCCGGGAGCGGCGCTGGACGCACGCTCGTGGTCGAGCGCGTGTTGCAGGATGATAACAGCGGCCGCTTGGTCGATCACGGCGCGGGACTTCTTGGTGTTCTTCCCGGCCTGGTGCAGACCGCGCTGCGCCGTCACCGTCGAGAGCCGTTCGTCGACGAGCCGTACGGTCCGGTGCTCGGCCAGCCGCTCCGCGAAGCCCCTGGCATCGGCGGTCGACGGGGTGTCGTCACCCGACATCGAGAGCGGCAGCCCCACGACGATCTCGAGCACGTCGTACTCGTCGGCAAGTTCGATGATCCGGCGCACGTCGGTCGCCTGGGCCCGGGGCACCGTCTCGACCGGGGTGGCCAGCAGGCCGTCGCGGTCGCAGACCGCGACACCGATGCGGGCCTTGCCGACGTCGACGCCGAGCCGGCGGCCCGGACGCACCGGCACGATCAGCCCGCCAGACGTGCGGTCACGGCGCGCAGCGCCGCGGGCAGCGCCGCCGCATCGGTGCCACCGCCCTGGGCGAGGTCGGGCTTGCCGCCGCCACCGCCGCCGAGGACACCGGCTGCCTCCTTGGCGAGGGGACCCGCCTGCATGCCGGCCGACCGCGCCGCGTCGTTCGTCGCGACGATCACCACGGGCTTGCCGCTGATCACGGCACCGAGCACCACGACCGCGGCACCGTCCCCGAGCTGACCCCGCACGCCCGTCGCGAGGGCACGCAGGTCGTCCCCGGACTGCAGGCCGTCGACCGTCTCGGCGACCACGGTGACCGCGCCGACCGTCTCGGCCCGGCGTGCGATCGACGGCACCCGCTGCTGCAGGTTGGCGGACTCGAACTCGGCGATCCGCTTCTGGGCGGTGCGCAGGTCCTCCATCAGGCCCTGCACGCGGGTCGGCAGGTCCTCACGGGGAGCCTTCAGCGCACTCGAGAGCTGCGACACGATCGTCCGCTCGACGGCCAGGTCGCGGAAGCCCTCGAGTCCGACGAGGGCCTCGACGCGACGGTTGGTCGAGCCGACGCTCGACTCGCCGACCAGGTTGACGAGGCCGACCTGCGCGCTGGAGGCGACGTGGGTGCCACCGCAGAGCTCGCGCGACCACGGACCACCGATGTCGACCATGCGGACCTCGGCGCCGTACTTCTCGCCGAACAGCGCCTGCGCACCGAGCGCCTTGGCCTCGTCGAGCGGCAGCACGCGCGTCTGCACCGCGAGGTCCGAGCGGATCGCCGCGTTCACGACCTCCTCGATCTCCGAGCGGGTGGCACCGGAGACCGGCTGCGACCAGGAGAAGTCGAGGCGCATGTAGCCCGACTTGTTGTACGAGCCGGCCTGCAGGGCCTCCGGTCCGAGCACGTCGCGCAGCGCCGCGTTGACCAGGTGCGTCGCCGAGTGCGCCTGGGTCGCGCCGCGGCGGTACTCGCCGTCGACGACCGTCGTGGCGGCGTCACCGACGCCGACCTCGCCGGAGCGGACCTGCACGGTGTGGCTCCAGAGCCCGGCGACCGGGCGCTGCACGTCGAGCACCTCGAGGTCGAAGCCGTTGCCGACGATCGACCCCTGGTCGGCGTCCTGACCGCCGGACTCGGCGTACAGGGACGTCTCCCCGAGGATCACCTCGGCGATGTCACCGGCGACGGCGCGGTCGACGCTGACGCCGCCCACGATGATGCCGAGCACGGCGGACTCGGCCTCGAGCGCGTCGTAGCCCAGGAAGACCGTCTCGCCCTTCGCGCGGAAGGCGCTGTAGACACTGAGGTCGGCGAGGGCGGTCTTCTTGCTCTTCGCATCGGCCTTGGCGCGGGCACGCTGCTCCGACATCAGGGTCTCGAACGCCCCGCGGTCGACCCGGACGCCGGCCTCGTCCGCCATCTCCATCGTCAGGTCGATCGGGAAGCCGAACGTGTCGTGGAGGAGGAACGCGGTGTCGCCGCCGATCGAGGGGGCACCGTCCTGCTTCGCGCGCTCGACCGCGACGTCGAGGATCGTGGTGCCCTGCGCCAGCGTGCGGAGGAACGTCTCCTCCTCCGCGTAGGCGATCCGGGCGATCCGGTCGTAGTCACCGGCGACCTCCGGGTAGGCCTCGCGCATGGCGTCGCGCGACGCCGGGAAGAGCTGCGGGAAGGTCGCACCCTCGACGCCGAGCAGGCGCATGGCGCGCACCGTGCGGCGGAGCAGACGGCGGAGGATGTACCCGCGGCCCTCGTTCGACGGGGTGACGCCGTCCGCGATGAGCATGAGCGACGATCGGACGTGGTCGGCGATGACCCGCATCCGGACGTCGTCCTCGTGCACGGCGCCGTACTGACGGCCCGAGATCGCTGCGGCGCGGTCCAGCACCGGACGCACCTGGTCGATCTCGTACATGTTGTCGACGCCCTGCTTGATGAAGGCGACGCGCTCGAGCCCCATGCCCGTGTCGATGTTCTTGTTCGGCAGTTCGCCGGTGATCGTGAAGTCGTACTTCGACCGGACGTCGGCGATCTGGTACTGCATGAACACCAGGTTCCAGATCTCGACGTAGCGGTCGTCGTCGGTCGCCGGGCCGCCGTCGATGCCGTACTCCGGGCCGCGGTCGAAGAAGATCTCTGAGCACGGGCCGGCGGGTCCGGGCTGCCCGGTCGACCAGTAGTTGGTGTCCTTGCCGAGGCGCTGGATCCGGTCGTCCGGCAGCGACGAGTGCTGCTTCCAGAAGGCGATCGCCTCGTCGTCGTCCTCGTAGACCGTGACCCACAGGTCGTCGGCCGAGAACCCGAGGCCGCCGTCCGACTCCGGCGTCGTCAGGAACTGCCAGGCGTACTGGATCGCCTGCTCCTTGAAGTAGTCCCCGAAGGAGAAGTTGCCGTTCATCTGGAAGAACGTGCCGTGCCGAGGGGTCTTGCCGACCTCCTCGATGTCGTTGGTCCGGATGCACTTCTGCACGCTCGTCGCGCGCGGGTACGGTGCGGGGACCAGCCCGGTCAGGTACGGGATGAACGGGACCATGCCGGCGACCGTGAAGAGCAGCGACGGGTCGTCCGAGACGAGCGACGCGGACGGGACGACGGTGTGTCCGCGGTCGCCGAAGAACTGGAGCCAACGGCGGCGGATCTCTGCGGTCTGCATGGTGCTTCCTGATTCAGGTCGGCGGAGGGTGCGTGGGAGCTGGGGCGCGGTGACGCTCAGGCGTCGGTGCGGAGTTCGGCCTCGCGGGAGCGGTACCCGTCGGCGACGGCGTCGGTGAACGCCTTCGTCCTGGCGTTCACGTCCGCGAAGAGGCGGGCGCCGCCGGGTGTGTTCGCGATCCGGTGCGCGGCGGCGAAGCCGATGACGACGCCGACGGCGACGAAGAACAGCTGCTTCACGGTGCCTCTCCCTCTCCCTCTCGCGCACGCGAGCGGTGCGTGCCCGAACGAGTGTAGTGGCGTGGGACGGCCGGTACGCCGAACGGCGGGCCGTCCTCCTGAGAGGACGACCCGCCGTTCGGGCGTGATCCGTGGATCAGCGAGCTGCGTAGTACTCGACGACGAGCTGCACTTCACAGGTCACGGGGACCTCGGCGCGCTTCGGGCGACGGACCAGCCGGGCCTGGAGCTTCTCGATCTCGACCTCGAGGTAGCCCGGGACCTTCGGCAGGACCTCGAGGTGACCACCGGCAGCGGCGACCTGGAGGGGCTCGAGGGACTCGGAGCGCTGCTTGACGTGGATCATCTGGCCCTCCTTCACGCGGAAGGAGGGACGGTCGACGAGCTTGCCGTCGACCAGGATGTGACGGTGCACGATCAGCTGGCGCGCCTGCGCGGTGGTGCGGGCGAAGCCGGCACGCAGCACGAGGGCGTCGAGGCGCTGCTCGAGGAGCTCGACCAGGTTCTCACCGGTCAGGCCCTTCGTCTTGCGGGCCTCTTCGAAGACGATGCGGAGCTGCTTCTCGCGGATGCCGTACTGGGCGCGCAGACGCTGCTTCTCACGGAGGCGGACGGCGTAGTCGCTGTCCGCACGACGGCGGGTACGGCCGTGCTCACCGGGGCCGTAGGGGCGCTTCTCGAGGTAGCGGGCCGCCTTCGGCGTCAGCGGGATGCCGAGCGCGCGCGAGAGGCGGGTCTTGCTGCGGGTGCGTGACTTGGTAGACACAGGGTCCTTTTCTCTGTCTGAACTGAATGACTCGCCGGACACGGCACGCACTCGTGCGCGCGGTCCCGGCGACGGGATCCAGAGGGATGAGCCTGTGGGATCGGACGGCTACAGTCCGAACCTCTGTCCCCGTCCCGCCGGAGCGGGACTCTGTCCTCGGCGCAGCCGCACGCGAGGACCAGGACGTAGGCCCGTCAACGATAGCAGCATCGAGAGGCCCGGAGAAGCACCGGGCGTCACTCGCCGCGGGTGATCTTCCGGAGTCGCTCGAGCCGGGGCCCGACCTCACGCTCGTACCCGTTGCCGGTCGGCGTGTAGTACTCCGTGCCCTCGAGGGCGTCGGGCAGGTACTGCTGCCGGGCGACCCCGTGCTCGGCGTCGTGCGAGTAGACGTAGCCCTTGCCGTGCCCGAGCCGCTTCGCGCCGGGGTAGTGCGCGTCGCGCAGGTGCGCCGGGACGACGCCCATCCGCCCGGCCCTGACGTCCGCCACCGCCGCGTTCACGCCGTTGTAGGACGCGTTCGACTTCGGGGCCGTCGCCAGGTAGACCACGGCCTCGGCCAGCGGGATGCGCCCCTCGGGCATCCCGATGAGCTGCACCGCCTGCGCGGCCGCGACGGCGATCGGCAGGGCCTGCGGGTCCGCCATGCCGATGTCCTCGGACGCCGAGATGATGATGCGCCGTGCGATGAACCGCGGATCCTCGCCGGCCTCGATCATCCGTGCGAGGTAGTGCAGCGCGGCGTCGACGTCGCTCCCCCGGACCGACTTGATGAAGGCGCTGATGACGTCGTAGTGCTCGTCGCCCTGTCGGTCGTACCGCAGCAGGGCACGGTCCACCGCGGCGGCCACCGTGTCGGCGTCGACCAGCGGCACCGTCTCGACGTCGTCGAGGGCGACGTCGAGGGCGACGTCGTCGCGCGGTTCGTCCTCGTCGTCGTCCGCATCGCCGGTGCGCGCCGCGATCGCGGAGGACGCGGCGGCCTCGAGCGCGGTGAGGGCCCGACGCGCGTCGCCGGAGGACAGCCGGACGATCGCCGAACGAGCGTCGTCCCCGAGGACGACCGAGCCGCCCAGGCCCCTCGGGTCCTCGACCGCCCGGTCCACGAGCATGCCGAGGTCCTCGTCCGTGAGCGGCTTGAGGGTGAGCAACAGGGAACGGGAGAGCAGCGGGGAGATCACGGAGAACGAGGGGTTCTCGGTCGTCGCGGCGATGAGGATGACCCACCCGTTCTCGACACCGGGCAGCAGCGCGTCCTGCTGGGCCTTGCTGAAGCGGTGGATCTCGTCGAGGAACAGCACGGTGGTCGAGCCGTACAGGTCGCGGTGCGTGAGGGCCTTCTCCATGACCTCGCGCACGTCCTTCACGCCGGCCGTCACGGCCGAGAGCTCCACGAACTCGCGACCGGACTGCCGCGCGATCGCCTGTGCCAGGGTCGTCTTGCCGGTGCCGGGCGGACCCCAGAGGATCACCGACACCCCGCCGGGGTTCTCACGCGTCCCGGTGGCGAGCTGCACCAGCGGACTGCCCCGCCCGAGCAGGTGCTGCTGCCCCGCGACCTCGTCCAGGCTCGTCGGACGCATCCGCACCGCCAGCGGGACGGACCCCTGAGCCAACCCGGCGCGACCACCCGTCGTGGGCGCGCGCATGCCCGATCGATCCGCTGCCATGCTCCGATGGTAGGCCGGACCGCCGACGTGCTGCGTGCCTCCAGGCCGGGCGTCCCCCGCGGTCCGCTACGCTCGTCGGCACAGTCGACGAGAGGTCCGATCAGCACCGTGGCACCGAAGAACCAGGCGCGCGACAACCGCGAGGCGCGTGAGCGGCTCCGTCTGTACCAGGCCCGACAGGGCCTGCACGACCGGCAGCGACGCCGGAGGGTGCGGGACAACGTCGTCGGCGCGGGTGTGCTCGTGCTCGTGGCGGCGCTCGCCACCGGGTCGCAGCTCGCCTTCGCAGGATCGCGGGCCGGCGATGCACCGGACGCGAGCGCGAGTGCCACGTCCACCCCGACCCCGTCGGCGAGTGCGACGGCCGGCAACACCGGGAAGGTGCCGAGCAAGGGCATCGCGGACCGGGCGACCTGGACCGGCACGCTGACGCTGAACAAGGACGTCGAGCTCGGCATCGAGCTCGACGGCGCGGCCGCTCCGCAGGCGGCGAGCGTGGAGATCGACCTCATCCGGAAGCAGTTCTACGAGGGCACCACCTGCCACCGGTTGGCCGACAGCGCCGACTTCCGGTTCCTGCAGTGCGGCTCGGCGAACGGCGACGGCACGGGTGACGCCGGGTTCCAGTACGGCCCGCTCGAGAACGTCCCGAGCGACGGCCGCTACGCCGAGGGCACGCTGGCGATCGCGCGCGGCGCGTCGCCGTACTCGCAGTCCACGCAGTTCTTCATCGTCCACGGCGACACGACGCTCGACGGCTCGACGGGCGGCTACACCGTGGTCGGCAAGGTCACGAGCGGGCTCGGCGACCTGGAGCGCGAGATCACCTCGAAGGGCATCGCGTCGGCGGGGTCCGACGGCACCGGCGAGCCGGAGGTCGCCACGACGATCACCGGCGCGACCATCCGGAAGGACGGCTGACCGGACCGGGTCGCCACGGACCCGGGTCCGCGGTCGTCCACAGCCCGCACGTCCCACTGGCCCCCGCGCCCCTCCGGTGCAATAGGCTGACGACCTGACCGTGCCGACGGGGACGTCGGTGATGCACGACCACGATCGAGGCGAGACCTGTGGGACCTGACGAAGCAACGACCTGGGGCCGGGTCGACGAGAACGGGACGGTGTACGTCCGGTACGACGACAGCGAGAAGGCTGTCGGCGAGTACCCGGACGCCACCCCGGACGAGGCCCTCGCGTACTTCGCGCGCAAGTACGCCGACCTCGAGGGGCAGGTGAAGATCGCCGAGCAGCGCGTCCAGCGTGGCGCCTCGGCGAACGACGTCGCCCGGACCGTCGAGCACCTGCGCACGCAGGTCGCCGAGGCCAGGGTCGTCGGCGACCTGAAGTCGCTCGAGAACCGTGTCGCGAGCCTGTCGGAGCAGGTGGGGTCGCTCACCAAGGAGCAGCAGGCACAGGCGCAGCAGGCGCTCACGGACGCGCTCGCGTACCGCGCGTCCCTGGTCGAGGAGGCCGAGTCGCTCGCCGCCGTCGACCCGGCCCGCGCGCAGTGGAAGCAGATCACCGCGCAGCTCGACGACGTGTTCGCCCGCTGGCAGCAGCACCAGCACGACGGTCCGCGCCTGCCGAAGAACGACGCGAACGACCTCTGGAAGCGCTTCCGTGCCGCCCGCTCGACGGTCGACCAGCACCGCCGTGCCTTCTACTCGGAGCTCGACGCGCAGCACCGCGACGCGCGGAACCGCAAGCAGGAGCTCGTGCAGCAGGCCGAGGCGCTCGCGACCCGCGGGACGGACGGCATCCCGGCCTACCGCGAGCTGCTCGACGACTGGAAGCGGGCCGGGCGCGCCGGCAAGCGCCACGACGACGCACTCTGGGCACGGTTCAAGGCAGCCGGCGACGTGCTGTTCGAGCAGCGCCACGCCGAGGCCGCCGTCGAGAACGAGGAGTTCAGCGCGAACCTCGTCGCGAAGCAGGCCCTGCTGACCGAGGCCGAGCCGCTGCTGCAGCAGACCGACCGCGTCGCCGCACGCCGGACCCTGACGGACATCCAGCGCCGGTGGGACGAGATCGGCAAGGTCCCCCGCGGCGACGTCCGCCGGATCGAGGACCGCCTGCGCGCGGTCGAGGACCACGTCCGGAGCCTCGAGGACGAGCACTGGAAGGCCTCGGACCCGGAGCGCAAGGCGCGACAGTCCGGCCTCGCCAGTCAGCTCGAGGACGCCATCGGCAAGCTCCAGGCCGAGCTCGAGGCCGCACAGGCCTCCGGGGACGCCCGCAAGATCACGGCGGCGCAGGAGGCCCTCGACGCCCGCAAGATCTGGCTCGACGCCCTCGGGAGCTGATCAGCACCGCGCAGGACGCCCCGTGACCGTTGATCGGTCGCGGGGCGTCCTGCGTCGCTGCGTGCTGCGAGCTGCGAGCTGCGAGCTGCGAGCTGCGAGCTGCGAGCCGAGTCTCGGGCTGAGCGACGGTGCTCGTGCTCGGACGCGCGAGACGTGTCGCTCAGGCCGAGACTCGCCCTCGGTTGGCCGAGACTCGCCCCTGGCTGGCCGAGACTCGCGCAGGGCGGGCCCGGCCCGGCGTCAGACCGGCGCGGGCAGTCCGAGCAACAGCCGGATGTCGAGGTCGTCCTGCCGCATCTGGGCCGCGAGCTCGTCCATCGACGAGAACGCGACCATGCCGCGGACGAACGACACGAACAGCACCGAGATGGTGTCCCCGTACAGGTCGATGTCGACGTCGAGCAGGTGCGCCTCGATCTGCTTCGCCGGGACGCCCTGGAACGTCGGGTTGTTGCCGACGGACACCGCCGCCGGGTACACCGTGCCCTCGTGCAGCACGCGAGCCGCGTAGACGCCGTCGGCCGGGACGAAGCCCTCGCACGCAGGGTCGAGGTTCGCCGTCGGGTACCCCATGGCCCGACCACGCTGGTTCCCGTGCACCACCGTGCTCCGGACCGCGTGCTCGCGCCCGAGCAGACGGGCAGCCTCGGCCACACGTCCGTCACCGAGCAGCTCGCGGATCCAGGTGGACGAGACGCGTCGCTCGTCAGCGGGGCGCACGTCGTCGCGCAGGTCGACGTCGTCGATCAGCTCGACGCGGAAGCCGTGCTGCTCCCCCAGTCGACGCAGGAGCGCGACGTCGCCGGCACCGCGGGCGCCGAACCGGAAGTCGCTGCCGACGAACACGAGCTCGGCGTGCAGGGTGCCGACGAGGATCTCGGAGACGAACGCCTCGGGGGCCTGCGACTGCAGGTC
Organism: Curtobacterium sp. 260; assembly: GCF_030803485.1. Lineage (NCBI taxonomy): Bacteria > Bacillati > Actinomycetota > Actinomycetes > Micrococcales > Microbacteriaceae > Curtobacterium > Curtobacterium sp. 260. The sequence continues at coordinate 138,948 of NZ_JAURUY010000005.1, forward strand.
CTGGTCGAAGCGCAGCAGGAGCATGGCGTCGACCCCGATGCCCTCGAGGAGCTCGCGTCGCTGCGGGGTGCTCGTCAGCGCCGGCGGAACCCGGTCGGGGTCGATGACGCTGAGCGGGTGGCGGTCGAAGGTCACCACGGTGGACACCAGCCCGCGCTCACGGGCGGCGCGTTCGAGGTGCGCGATCACCGCCCGGTGTCCGACGTGGACGCCGTCGAACTTGCCGATGGTGACCGCACTCGGTCCGAAGCCCTGCGCCACGTCGGCGACGTCGTCGTAGTACTGCACGTCGATCCCTACTCGCCGACCGTCGCCGACGCACCAGCGGGTCCGGCGACGGCGGTGCGGTGGTGCTTGCGGAGCCACCAGAGCCCGGCGATCGGGAGCACGAGCGGTGCGAAGAGGTAGCCGAGGCCGTAGTACGACCACACGGTGTCGTCCGGGAAGAGCTGACGGTCGAGGAGCGACAGGGTGCCGACGACCAGCACGCCGGCCATCTCGAACCCGATGGTCACGCAGGCGACGCGGTACCAGGCACGGCCGGGGGCGATGAGCGCGATCATCGCCACGATGTAGACGACGGCGGCGACGGCGCTCAGCGTGTAGGCGAACGGTGCGAAGGAGAACTTCTCGATGATCTGGACGACGCTGCGCCCGGTCGCCGCGAGGGCGAGGATGCCGTACACGGCGATGAGGACGCGGCCGATGCCGGTCGCGAGGGAGGATCTGTTCGCCACGGCGACGAGTCTACCGACGACGGGTGACGCGCGCGGACGAGCGGGCACCGGCGACGACGGCGGGCTCAGTTCAGCGCGAACCAGATCTGGTACATGCGGTAGACCATCACCGCGACGGTGAACGCTCCGGCGCCGAGCACGACCGTGCTCCACTTCGTCCGGTCGATCAGGGCCCACAGGATCGCTGCCGGCGGTACGAGCAGCACCGACACGGCGTACACCCCGAACTCGAGCGCGTTGCCCTGCGGCGGACTGCCGACGGCGGGGAGGACGAGCGAGACCACGCCCTGCGCCAGGAGCAGCAGCTCGATGAGGCCGAGGGACCCGACGGTGTAGTCGTTGGGCTTCCAGCCGACGAACCCGACGACCACGGCGAACAGCCCGGCGACCACGGCCACCGCCAGCTGCACCCACATGAACCACTCGATCACGCGCGCGCTCCGTCCGTCGTCGTCCCGACGGTCGCCGGGGCCGGGAAGTTGGTGATGACCCGCAACCGACCGCGCCGCACCGAGACGAGGCCGACCAGCCGGTCGTCGTCCTGCGCGACCGCAGCGACCGGTCCGTCGTGGTCGGGGTGCTCGACCGCGACCCGCTTGCCGTCCGTGAGGTCCTTCGCCGCGGCTGCGTCGAGCGTGACGACGTCGAACAGTCGACGCGCGACGTCCGCCGGGCGTGCCAGGGCCGCCGCGACGTCGACCGATTCGTCCTCGAGGTCCACCGCGTCCGCGACGGCGAAGGGGCCGACGGCGGTGCGGCGGAGCGCCGTGAGGTGGGCGCCGGTGCCGAGGGCCGCCCCGACGTCACGCGCGAGCGCCCGGACGTAGGTGCCCGAGGAGCAGTCGACCACGACGTCGAGGTCCACGACGGGGACCGCTGCACCGTCGACGGTGACGGTGTGGTCGTCGCGGCCGGTGACCTCGAAGCGGGACACCGTGACGGTGCGGGAGCGCAGCACGACCTCCTCGCCCTTCCGGGCGAGGTCGTAGGCCCGTCGCCCGTCGACCTTGATCGCACTGACCGTCGAGGGCACCTGGTCGATCACCCCGCGCTGCGCTGCGACCGCACGCTCGATGGCGTCGTCGGACACGTCGGCGTCCGCGACCCCGACGGCTGACGTCGGCGTGCCGTCCGCGTCGTCCGAGTCCGTCCCGACGCCCAGTCGGATCGTCGCCGTGTAGGTCTTCCCGAGTCCGACCAGGTGCGTGAGGAGCCGGGTGGACGGTCCGGCGCCGAGCAGCAGCAGACCGGTCGCCATCGGGTCGAGGGTGCCCGCGTGGCCGATCTTCTTCAGGCCGAGGCGCCGACGTGCGATCGACACCACCCGGTGACTGGAGATGCCCTGCGGCTTGTCGACGAGGAGGATGCCGTCAGGCGGGGTAGCGAGCACCGGACGAGGGTACCAGCGACGTGCGTCAGCCCGACCTGCCCGGTGTGGTCAGCAGGCGTCGTTCCACTCGCGACGGGGGTGGTCCGGGTCCGTCACGTCGAGCACGGCCGAGGCGGCGATCTTGACGTCCGCGCGACGCTCAAGGCGGCCGTCCTCCTGCTCCACCCACAGCGACCAGCGCCAGAGCCCCCGCGGACCCGGTGCGAGCAGTCCCTGCCCGTGCACGACGAGCACGCCCTCCCCGGCCCCGGTCGTGCGGAACGGCGTCACGACGTCGGCGCGGAGGATGTCGAGGTCGGCGGACGGCGCAGCGGCAGCCATCGCGGACACCCCCTGCTGCTGGAAGGCCCCGACGAGCGCCGCGGCGACCCGTTCGAGGTCGGTGCCGTCCTGCCCGTCGATGCCGACGACGGTTCGGTTCGTCCCGACCTGCGCGATCACCTCGCTCGCGATCGCGGCCATCGTGTCGGTCTCCTGCGGTGCCCAGCGTGCCATGCACCCACCGTAGGCTGTCGTGGTGAACGCGAGCGGAGCCTCCCGACCGGCTGTGGAGAACCCGACGGACCGGAGCCGTCCCGACATCGCGTCCCCGCTGGTGGCCTGGTTCCGCGCCGAGGCCCGCGACCTGCCGTGGCGGCGGCCGGGGTTCCCCGCCTGGGGCACGCTGGTCAGCGAGATCATGCTGCAGCAGACGCAGGTCGCGCGGGTCGTCCCCCGTCTGGAGGCGTGGCTCACCCGGTGGCCGACGCCTGCGGACCTCGCGGCGTCACCCCCCGGCGACGCGGTCCGCGCGTGGGACCGGCTCGGCTACCCGAGACGGGCGCTCGCGCTGCACGCGGCGGCGACCGTGATCGCCGAGCAGCACGACAACGTGGTCCCGCGCGACGTCGACGCGCTCCTCGCCCTGCCCGGCATCGGTGACTACACCGCCCGCGCCGTGGCGGTCTTCGCGTACGGCGACCGGCACCCCGTGGTCGACGTGAACGTCCGCCGTGTGCTCGCCCGTGCGGTCCTCGGTGAGGGCGAGCCCGGACCGGCGAACGCGAAGCGGGACCTGCCGCTCATGGACTCGGTGCTCCCCGAGGACCGCGACACCGCAGCGGCCACGAACGCCGCGGTGATGGAGCTCGGCGCGCTCGTCTGCACCGCCCGTTCCCCCGCGTGCGACGCGTGCCCGATCGCCGACCGGTGTGCCTGGCGGGCTGCCGGGTACCCGGAGCACGACGGGCCCCGGGCCCCGAAGCAGGCGCGCTTCGCCGGCAGCGACCGCCAGGTGCGTGGTCTGGTGATGGCCGAGCTGCGCGCGAGTGACGTGCCCGTCACGCGCGACGAGGTCGACCTGGTGTGGCCGGACGCCGAGCAGCGAGCCCGGGCGCTCGCGTCCCTGCTGCGCGACGGACTCGTGGTCGGCGACGACGCGACCGGGTACCGCCTGCCCGACGCCTGACGGCCGCCCGGCCCGCCGCCTGACGGCCCCGTCCGCCCCGTGGCCGCCCGTCGCACGACGACGGCCGCCGGACGGGGTGTCCGGCGGCCGTCGTGGTGCTGCGGCAGGTCAGGCGCGCTCGTCGCGCTCCTCGTCCTCGTCCTCGTCCTCGTCGTGCTTGTACGGGTCGGCATCACCGGCGTACTGTGCGCCGGCCGACGCGGCGCGCACCTGCGCGTCACGCTGCTGCGCCTGGACGAGCAGGTCCTCCATGTGCGCCGACGTCTCGGGCAGGGCGTCCGCGATGAACTCCAGCGACGGGGTGAGCCGCGCCGTGATGTTCTTGCCGACCTCGCTGCGGAGCATCCCGGTCGCGGCCTTGAGCGCGGCGGCCGAGCCGGCACGCTCCTCGTCGGTGCCGTAGACCGTGTAGAACACCGACGCGTGCTGCAGGTCGCCCGTCACGCGGACGTCGGTGATCGTGACGAAGCCGAGGCGCGGGTCGCGCAGCCCCTTGTCGAGCCGCCGTGCGACGACTTCCTTGATGCGGTCCGCCATCTTGCGAGCGCGCTGCGGATCGGCCATGGGTGCCTCCTGGGGCAGGGAATCTACTGGTGGAACGGGACGGACCCCGCCCCTCCCGAGGGAGGAGCGGGGTCCAGGATAGCCAGGCGTCAGTCGCGCGGCTTCTCGACGAGCTCGGTGGTCTCGATCTCGTCGCCGATCTGGATGTCGTTGTACTTGCCCAGACCGATACCGGCCTCGAAGTCCGTGCGGACCTCGGTGACGTCGTCCTTGAAGCGACGCAGCGACTCGATGGCCAGGCCGTCGGCGAGCACCACACCGTCACGGATGACGCGCGCCTTGGCGTTGCGCGTGATCGTGCCGGAGCGGACGATGACACCGGCGATGTTGCCGAACTTCGAGGAGCGGAACACCTCGCGGATCTCGGCGACACCCGACTGGACCTCTTCGTACTCGGGCTTGAGCATGCCCTTGAGGGACTGCTCGATGTCCTCGAGTGCGTTGTAGATGACCGAGTAGAAGCGCACGTCGATGCCTTCGCGCGCCGCACGCTCGCGGGCCTTGACGTCCGGGCGGACGTTGAAGCCGACGACGATCGCGTTGTCGATCGTGGCCAGGTCGATGTCCGACTCCGTGATCGCACCCACACCGCGGTGCAGGATGCGGAGCTGGACGCTGTCGTCGACCTCGATGTCCAGGAGCGACTGCTCGAGTGCCTCGACGGCACCGGAGACGTCACCCTTGATGATGAGGTTGAGCGAGTCGACCTTGCCCTCCTCGAGAGCACGGGTGAAGTCCTCGAGCGAGATGCGCTTGCGGGCCTTGGCCAGCTGGGCGTTGCGCTCGGCCGCTTCACGCTTCTCGGCGATCTGGCGGGCCGTGCGGTCCTCCTCCGTGACCAGGAAGGTGTCACCGGCGCGCGGCACCGACGACAGACCCTGCACCTGGACCGGACGGCTCGGCGTCGCGGCCTTGACCGCCACACCGTTCTCGTCCGTCATGGCACGGACGCGACCGTAGGCCGTGCCCGCCACGATGGCGTCGCCGACGTGCAGCGTGCCGGACTGGATGAGCACCGTCGCGACCGAACCGCGACCCTTGTCGAGGCGGGCCTCGATCGCGACACCGCGGGCGTCCTTGTCGGGGTTCGCACGCAGGTCGAGACCGGCGTCCGCCGTGAGCAGCACCGCGTCGAGCAGGTCCTGGATGCCGACGTTGTTGCGCGCCGACACGTCGACGAACATGACGTCGCCGCCGTACTCCTCGGCCACCAGGTTGTACTCGGTGAGCTGCTGCCGGACCTTCGCCGGGTTCGCGCCCTCCTTGTCGATCTTGTTCACCGCGACCACGATCGGCACGTTGGCCGACTGCGCGTGGTTCAGCGCCTCGATCGTCTGGGGCATGATGCCGTCGTCCGCCGCGACCACGAGGATCGCGATGTCCGTCACCTGCGCACCACGGGCACGCATGGCGGTGAAGGCCTCGTGACCCGGGGTGTCGATGAACGTGATCGGACGCTCGATGCCCTCGTGCTCGGTGACGATCTGGTACGCACCGATGTGCTGCGTGATGCCGCCGGCCTCGCCCTCGACCACCTTCGAGTTGCGGATGGCGTCGAGGAGTCGGGTCTTGCCGTGGTCGACGTGACCCATGACGGTGACGACCGGGGGACGCTGCTGCAGGACGGAGTCGTCCTCGTCGGCGTACTCGGCGTCGATGTCGATGTCGAAGCCCTCGAGGAGCTCGCGGTCCTCGTCCTCCGGCGAGACGATCTGGATCTTGTAGCCGAGCTCCTCGCCGAGGACCTCGAACGTGGCCTCGTCCAGCGACTCGGTCGCCGTGGCCATCTCACCGAGGTGGAACAGCACGGTCACCAGGTTGCCGGGCATGGCGTCGATCTTGTCCGCGAAGTCCGAGATGCTCGCACCGCGACGGAGTCGCACGACCGTGTTGCCGTCGCCACGAGGGACCTGCACACCGCCGAGCGACGGCGCCTGCCGCATCTCGTACTCGGCGCGCTTCGTCCGCTTCGACTTGCGGGCACGGCTCTTGCCGCCACCGCGACCGAACGCACCGGCGGTACCACCACCGGGGCCACGACCGCGGCCACCGCCACCGGCGGGACGCGGACCGCTGAACGCCGGGCGCGGGAAGCCGCCACCAGCACCACCGGCACCACCCGGACGACCACCGGGGCCGCCACGACCGCCGCCCTGGCCCGGGCGCTGCCCGAAGCCGGGGGCACGGTTCGCCTGACCGGGGCCACCCGGACGCGGTGCGCCCGGACGGGGCACGCCGGGTCGCGGCGGGGCCGGACGCGGGATGCCGTTGCCGCCACCGGCACCGCCGGCGGGACGCTGGCCCATGCCCTGGTTGGACGAGTACGGGTTGTTGCCGGGACGCGGCGGGCGCGAGCCCATGCCCTGGCTGGACGCGTAGGGGTTGTTGCCCGGGCGTGCGCCGGGCTTCGGACCGCCGGGCTTGGGGCCGGCTGCGGAGCCGGGCTTCGGCGCGCCGCCCGGCTTGACGGCGTCGCTCTTCGGAGCGCTCGCGTCGTCGCCGGACTGCTCACCCGACGCTGCCTGCTCGGCAGCGGCGGCCTTCTCGGCGGCCGCGGCCTTCTGTGCAGCCTCGGCCTCGGCCTGGCGCTGCGCGACCGACTTCGGCGCGGCGGGCGTCGGGGTCTCGGCGGCGGGCGCCTCGACCTCGGGCTCGGCCTTCGGCGCGGGAGCCGGACGCGCCGGACCCGGACGGGGACCGCCGGGCTTCGGGGCGCCGGACCGCGGGGCAGCGGCCTTCGCGGAAGCGCTCGGGCTCGCCGAGGCCGCGGGCTTCGACGCCGTCGAGGCGCCGTCCGCCTGCAGCGCAGCACGGAGCTTGCGCGCGACGGGGGGTTCCACACTGGAGCTCGGGCCCTTGACGAACTCGCCGAGTTCCTTGAGCTTCTCCATTGCGGTCTTGCTGTCGACACCGAGTTCGGATGCGATCTCGTGTACGCGTGGTTTTGCCACTGTTCTCCTTCACGGGTCCCACCCCGCGAAGGGGGCAGGACTCACTGGATGACGGGTCTCACTTCGAGCCGCTCATCAGTTGTCCATAAGCCGTTCAGCCTGTTCTGTCGTGTCCCGGTGACGCGCCTGCTCTTCGGCGCTGAGCGCCTCGAGGTAGTCACGTACCGCTGACGTGTCCGGTTCACGGTCGAGCCGGAGCGCGCGGCGGTAGGCCCTGCGCTTGACGGCCTGATCGTGTGCTTCGACGGTCGGGGTGAGCCAGGCTCCCCGCCCCGGCATGACTGCCTTCGGGTCCGCCACGACGCGACCGTCGCTCAGGGCGACGACACGGAGGAGGGAGGACCGGGGAGCACGACGACGACTGCCGATGCATGTTCTGACGGGAACCACCATACTCCTTGCCTCCGACCACCGCGATCCGGCGCGCCCGGACGGGCCACGCCACCAGCGAAACGGTGCCGGGCGACGAGCGTCGCCCGACACGGTCGTGTCCTACTCGTCGCCGTCCAGGATCGAGTCCGGCTGGATGTCGATGCGCGCACCGGTCAGCTTCGCGGCGAGACGGGCGTTCTGCCCTTCCTTCCCGATCGCGAGCGACAGCTGGTAGTCCGGCACCAGGGCACGGACCGCCTTCGTCGACGCGTCGAGCACGAACGCGCTCGTGACCTTCGCGGGCGACAGTGCGCTCGCGACGAACGAGGCCAGGTCGGACGAGTAGTCGACGATGTCGATCTTCTCCGCACCGAGCTCCGTCGTCACGGCACGGACGCGCGCACCGAGCTCGCCGATGCAGGCGCCCTTCGCGTTGACGCCCGGCTCGTTCGCCTTCACCGCGAGCTTGGTGCGGTGCCCGGACTCACGCGCGATCGACGTGATCTCGACCACGCCCGACGCGATCTCGGGGACCTCGAGCGCGAAGAGCTTCCGGACCAGGCCCGGGTGGGTGCGCGAGACCGTGATCTGCGGGCCCTTGGCACCGCGGCCGACGCTCGTGACGTAGACGCGGATGCGGTTGCCGTGCTTGTACTCCTCGCCCGGCACCTGCTCCTCGGGCGGCAGGATCGCCTCGACCGTGCCGAGGTCGACGTGCACCATCTTCGGGTTCGGACCCTGCTGGATCACGCCCGCGACGATGTCGCCCTCCTTGCCACGGAACTGGCCGAGGATCTTGTCGTCGCCGATGTCGCGCAGACGCTGGTTGATGACCTGCTTCGCGGCGAAGGCGGCGATGCGGCCGAAGTCGCTCGGCTGGTCGACGGCCTCGCCGACGACGGTGCCGTCCTCGTCGCGCTCCGGCACGTAGACGGAGACCTCGCCGGACTTGCGGTCGAGCTCGACACGGGTCTGGGCGTCGACGGGCTCGTCGTTCTCCGCGCGGTGCTTCTGGTACGCCGTCAGGATGGCGGATTCGATGATGCGGACGAGTTCGTCGAACGGGATCTCCCGCTCGCGCTCCATGAGTCGCAGGACTGCGAGGTCGATCTTCACCGAGGTGCCTCCGTGTTCAGCTGAGTCGCTCCTGCGGGTGGAACTGCGCAGAAGTCGGCTACAAGCGTACCCCAGAACCACGAGACGGACCGGAGCCGCGGTGCCGGTCGACACCGCGCCTCCGGTCCGTGGAGGGGTTGCGATCAGATCGCGCGGACCGCCTCGAGCAGCTCGGCCACCGGGACGTCCCGACGCTCGCCCGAGCGGCGGTCCCAGAGCTCGACCACACCGTCGGCGGCGTTCCGCCCGGCGACGACGACGACGGGGACGCCGAGCAGCTCGGCGTCGCGGAGCTTCACGCCCGGGGACACCTTCGGACGGTCGTCGTACACGACGTCGTACCGCTCGCCCTCGAGGCTGTCGATGAGCGACGCAGCGAGGTCGTACGCGACCTGGTCCTTGCCCGTCGCCACGACGTGGACGTCGAACGGCGCGACCTCCTTCGGCCAGGCCAGGCCCTTCTCGTCGTTGTGCGCCTCGGCCAGGATCGCCATGATGCGCGTCACGCCGATGCCGTACGACCCCATGGTGACCGTCGCGAGCTTGCCGTTCTCGTCCTGCACCTTGAGGTCGAGCGCCTCGGCGTACTTGCGGCCGAGCTGGAAGACGTGACCGATCTCCATGCCGCGGGCGGTCTCGAGCGGGCCGGAGCCGTCCGGAGCGGGGTCGCCCGCACGGACGTCGGACACCTCGGCGACGCCGTCCGCGGAGAAGTCGCGACCCATCACGAGGCCGGAGACGTGGACGCCACGCTCGTTCGCGCCGGTGATCCAGCTCGTCCCCTCGACCACGCGCGGGTCGACGAGGTAGCGGATGCCCGACGGGCTCGCGGAGCCGAGCACCTGCGGGCCGATGTAGCCCTTCACGAAGACGCCCGGGTGCTTCCGGAAGTCGTCGTCGCCGGCAGCCTCGACCTCGGCCGGTGCGAAGGCGACCTCGGCGCGCTTCAGGTCGACCTCGCGGTCACCGGGCAGTCCGACCACGACGACCTCGCGGTTGCCGTCGAGGTGGGTCAGCGCCAGCACGACGTTCTTCAGCGTGTCGGCAGCGGTCCACGGTGCGCCGTCACGCGGGGCGACCTCGTTCGCGTGGGCGACGAGCGTGTCGATCGTCGGCGTGTCGGCAGCGGGCAGGAGCACGGGCTCGGGCTGCCCCGCGATCGGCAGGGCGTCGGGGACGGGCGTGACGTACGCCTCGACGTTCGCCGCGTAGCCGCCGGCGCTGCGGACGAAGGTGTCCTCGCCGACGCCGATCGGGTGCAGGAACTCCTCGGACTTCGAGCCGCCCATCGCGCCGGCATCGGCCGCGACGATGACGTACTCGAGGCCCAGGCGGGCGAAGATCTTCTCGTAGGCGTCGCGCATCACCTGGTAGCTGCGGTCGAGCCCCTCGTCAGTGAGGTCGAACGAGTACGCGTCCTTCATCGTGAACTCGCGGCCGCGGAGCAGACCGGCGCGCGGGCGGGCCTCGTCGCGGTACTTGTCCTGGATCTGGAACAGCGTGACGGGCAGGTCCTTGTACGAGCCGTACAGGTCCTTCACGAGGAGCGCGAACATCTCCTCGTGCGTCGGCGCGAGCAGGTAGTCGGAGCCCTTGCGGTCCTGCAGGCGGAACATGCCGTCGCCGTACTCGGTCCAGCGGTCCGTCGCCTCGTAGGGCTCGCGGGGCAGCAGCGCCGGCAGCAGGACCTCCTGCGCACCGGCGGCCACCATCTCCTCGCGGATGATGTCCTCGATCTTGCGCCGCACCCGCAGGCCGAGCGGGAGCCACGCGAAGATGCCCGGGGACTGACGACGGACGTACCCGGCGCGGACGAGCAGCTTGTTGCTCGTCACCTCGGCGTCGGAGGGGTCGTCGCGGAGCGTGCGGAGGAAGAGATGGGAGAGCCGTGTGACCACGGACGCAAGCCTAGCGGCGCGCGTCCGACGACGGCGGCTCAGGTCGTCGTGACGACCTGCGGGGTCCCGGTGGCGGCGTCCGGACCCATCTCGTCGGCGATGCGGTTCGCCTCCGCGATCAGCGTCTGCACGATCTCCCGCTCCGGGACGGTCTTGACGACCTGCCCCTTCACGAAGATCTGTCCCTTGCCGTTGCCGGAGGCCACGCCGAGGTCCGCCTCGCGCGCCTCGCCCGGGCCGTTCACGACGCAGCCCATCACGGCGACGCGCAGGGGCACGGTCATGCCCTCGAGGCCCTTCGTCACGTCGTTGGCCAGCTGGTAGACGTCGACCTGTGCACGGCCGCAGCTCGGACAGGAGACGATCTCGAGCTTGCGCTCACGCAGGTTGAGCGACTGCAGGATCTGCAGGCCGACCTTGACCTCCTGCGCGGGGGGCGCGGAGAGCGAGACGCGGATGGTGTCGCCGATGCCCTCGGCGAGCAGGATGCCGAACGCGGTGGCGCTCTTGATCGTGCCCTGGAACTCCGGCCCGGCCTCGGTGACACCGAGGTGCAGCGGCCAGTCCCCCGCGGCGGCGAGCTGACGGTACGCCTTCACCATGACGATCGGGTCGTTGTGCTTGACCGAGATCTTGAAGTCGTGGAAGTCGTGCTCCTCGAAGAGCGATGCCTCCCACACGGCGGACTCGACGAGCGCCTCGGGCGTGGCCTTGCCGTACTTCTGCAGCAGGCTCGGTTCGAGCGACCCGGCGTTGACACCGATGCGCAGCGAGACCCCGGCGTCCTTCGCGGCCCGGGCGATCGCACCGACCTGGTCGTCGAACTTCCGGATGTTGCCCGGGTTCACGCGGACGGCGGCGCACCCGGCGTCGATCGCCTGGAAGACGTACTTCGGTTGGAAGTGGATGTCGGCGATGACCGGGATCTGCGACTTCTTGGCGATGATCGGCAGTGCGTCGGCGTCGTCCTGGCTCGGGACCGCGACGCGGACGATGTCGCAGCCGGACGCCGTGAGCTCGGCGATCTGCTGCAGCGTCGCGTTGATGTTCGTCGTCGGCGTCGTCGTCATCGACTGCACAGAGACCGGCGCGTCACCGCCCACGAGGACCTTCCCCACCCGGATCTGCCGCGACTTCCGACGCGGGCTCAGGGTTTCGGGGACTTTCGGCAGACCGAGGTTCACTGCTGGCACGGATGTGACTCTACGCGCTCCTGGTGACGTCACACCTGGTCGGTGACCAGGTCCGCCCCGCGGTCCACGACCGTGATGAGCGGCCCGTACAGCCGCATGAGCGCGAGGGCACGCTCGTGGTCCTCGTCGCTCGCGCCGGCGCACGCGTCGGCGACGACCGTGACGGTCGCTCCCGCGTCCGCCGCAGCGAGCGCGGTGGACACGACGCAGCAGTCGGTGGACACCCCGGTGAGCACGAGGTGCGGGTGCTCGCCGACGACGGCCCGGAGGCCCGCTCCCCACTTGCCGAAGGTCGGCTCGGTGACTGTGGGGTCGCCGTGGGCCGTCGCCGCAGCCGAGAAGGGGGCGGTCAGGTCGTACAGGGGGTCGGTGTCGGGCACGAGCGCGAACGACCACTCGCGGTAGTAGGGCACCCACGCGCCCTGCGGGCGCTCGGGCGCGACGAACCGGGTGAACACGGTGCGCCCGGCGAACCGCGGGAGCAGCCGTCGCGTCCCGGCAGCGGCGTCGTCGTACCGCGGTGTCGCCCACGGGCTGTCGCCGGTGAAGACCTCCTGCAGGTCGATCGCGACGAGCCAGGCGTCGGCGGGCACGACGACGCTCATGCGTCGTGCTCCTGGCGGCGGATCGTCCCGCGCGCCGTGAGCAGCGTGCCGGCGAAGCCGACGACCAGGGCGACGAGGACCCCGAGGTTCGCGTACGCCCAGGCGCCCTCGCGGCCGCCGAGGCCGAACGGTCCCAGCAGGTACCCCTGCCAGTTGAGCCACGCGGGCACACCGTACGTGTTCGTGACGAGTCCCCAGCCGAGCACCGTGCCGAGCAGGACGAGCCCGATCGCGGCCCAGCGCACGTCCCCGTAGCGACCGCGGACGTCGTCGAGCTCGCCGTCGGCGTAGGCCCGACGCCGCAACACCACGTCGGCGACGAACACCCCGGCCCACGCGGCGATCGGGACGCCGAGCGTGACGAGGAACGCCTGGAACGGCGAGATGAAGTCCTTCGCGAAGAAGACGACGTACACGGCGCCGGCGACCATGAACACGCCGTCGACGCCCGCCGCGACCGGACGCGGGATCCGCACGCCGGCGCTGAGCAGCGCCAGGCCCGACGAGTAGATGTCGAGCACGGCACCGCCGACGAGTCCGAGGATCGCCACGAGGGCGAACGGCACGAGGAACCAGACCGGCAGGATCGTCGTCAGCGCGCCGATCGGGTCCGCGCCGATCGCGGCGTTCAGGTCCTCCGACGAGCCGGCGAGCAGGACGCCGACGACGACGAGGACCGCGGGCGCCAGGGCGCCGCCGAACGTCGTCCACCAGACCACGCCGCCCGTCGAGGACGTCCGCGGGAGGTACCGCGAGTAGTCCGCCGCCGCGTTGACCCAGCCGAGGCCGAAGCCCGTCATCACGAGCACCAGCGCGCCGATGACGTTCTGCGCGCTGCCCGCCGGCAGGGCGCCGAGGGTGCCGAGGTCGATCGAGGGCACCGCGAGGACGACGTACACGACGGTGAGCACGGCGGTCACGACGGTGATGACGGTCTGCAGCCGCATGATCACGTCGAAGCCCGCGATCCCGGCCCCGACCACCAGGGCCGCCACGACGACGAGGGCGACGAGCTTCGTCACCACACCGTCGTCCCAGCCGAGCTCGCGGAACACCGTCGAGGTGGCGAGCACCGCGAGCGACGCCAGTGCGGTCTCCCACCCGACCGTCAGGACCCAGCTGAGGAACGACGGCAGCCGGTTCCCCCGCACGCCGAAGGCCGCGCGGCTCAGCACCATCGTCGGAGCCGACCCCCGCTTGCCCGCGATCGCCACGATGCCGCACAGCAGGAACGAGAAGGCCACCCCGACGACGGACACGATCGTGGCCTGCGCCAGGGAGATGCCGAAGCCGAGGACGAACGAACCGTAGCTCAGCCCGAGCACCGACACGTTGGCGGCGAACCACGGCCAGAACAGCCCGCGCGGGCGCCCCTTCCGGTCGGACTCGGCGATGACGTCGATGCCCTGGCGCTCGACGGCGCGGACCTCTGGCGCGGTGCTCATGCGCCGAGCGTAGTGGGCAGCGCGACCCGCGTGCGCGAGCGGCCGCGCTACCCGAACAGGTTCACGGGACGCACGATGTCGGCGTAGATGAGCAGCGCGCTCATCCCGGCCAGCAGCACCACGACGACCATCGTCAGCGGCATCGACTTCGCCAGGTCGATCGCGCCCGGGTCCGGCTTGCCGACGAGCACGTACGCACGGCGCTTCACGGCCTCCCACAGCGCACCGGCGATGTGCCCGCCGTCGAGCGGCAGGAGCGGCACCATGTTCAGCACGAACAGGCCGATGTTGAGCGAGGCGAGCAGCCCGAGGATCGTGTACGCCTTGTCGACCACCGGCACGCCGCTCATCGACGAGACCTCGCCGATCGCCCGACCGACGCCGACGACCGACACCGGGCTGTCCTGGGACCGCTCCTGCGCGCCGAAGGCCGCGTTCCACACCGCGACCAGACGCTGCGGGAGGTCGATGATGAGGTGCGCCGACGCGGCGATCTGCGTCCCGGTCGCGGGCAGCACCGCCGCCGGCGACTGCCGGACCAGCGACTGCCCGATGCTGACACCGACCACGCCCACGCGCTGGGTCTTCGTCGAGCCGTCCGCGTTCTTCGCGACCGTGCCCTGCTCGGTGACGACGTCGCGGGTCGCGAGCTGCGGCGTGACCTCGAGCGTCCGCCGCTGGCCGTCACGCTCCACGACGACGCTGACGCTCTCCCCTGCCGACCGCTGGAACACACGGGACACCTCGGCGATCGTCGGGTCCTGCTGCCCGTCCACCGCGAGCACGACGTCGCCGTCGCGGATGCCCGCCTGCTTCGCGGGCGATTCGGCATCCCCGGCGGTGCAGGTCGTCGCGTTGCTCGTCGGCAGCACGCAGTCGACGCTCGACGTGAAGGTGGTGGTCGGCGCGCCGAACCCGCACAGCAGCACGCCGAACAGCACGATGCCGATCACCAGGTTCATGGCGGGCCCCGCGACCATGACGATGATCCGCTTCCACGGCGTCAGCCGGTAGAACGCGCGGGAGTCGTCGCCGCCGGAGTCGGCGATCTGCTCCGCGCTGGCCTGGCGGGCGTCCTGCACGAACGCGCCGTACATGCCGGTGTTCGTGATCGCGTTCGGCCGGCCCGATGCACGCGGCTTGAGCATGCCGACCATGGAGATGTACCCGCCGAGCAGGATCGGTCGGATGCCGTACTCGGTCTCCCCCCGTCGGAAGGACCAGATCGCCTTGCCGAAGCCGAGGGAGTACTGCGTGACCTTCACCCCGAAGAGCTTCGCGAACGACAGGTGTCCGAGTTCGTGGAGTCCGATCGAGACCAGCAGGCCGACGATGAAGACGACCACGCCGAGGACGAAGAGGAGCACGGATTCGACGGTCACCGTCAGAGGGTACGGGACCCTTCCCATGACGGAGCCGAACGCGCCCTGAGAGGTCTGCCGTGCCTCCCGGCCGGCCTGGAGGCACGGATCACCGTGGGCGCACCCGTCGCGCGACCGCACGGCGGGCTCGCGACGCCCCGGTGCGTCAGCGGGCCAGCAGGCGGTCCGCCGTCACGCGCGCCCAGCGCTCCGCCGCCAGGACGCCGTCGAGGGAGGACTCCCCCGCGGCGTGCTCGTCGACGACGCGACGGACGGTGTCGACGATGTCGAGGAAGCCGATCGCACCCGCGTGGAACGCGGCGACCGCCTGCTCGTTCGCCGCGTTGAAGACCGCCGGGAAGGTCCCACCCAGCACGCCCACGTGCTTGGCCAGGTCGACGGCGCCGAACGCCTCGGCGTCGAGCGGTTCGAACGTCCAGGTGCTCGCGGTCGTCCAGTCCAGCGGGACCCCGACGCCGGGCACCCGGTCCGGCCAGGCGAGGCCGAGCGCGATGGGCAGCCGCATGTCCGGCGGTGAGGCCTGGGCGATCGTCGAGCCGTCGACGAACTCGACCATCGAGTGCACGATCGACTGGGCGTGCACGGTGACGTCGATGCGGTCGTAGGGCACGTCGAACAGCAGGTGCGCCTCGATGACCTCGAGCCCCTTGTTCACCAGCGTGGCGGAGTTCGTCGTCACCACCAGGCCCATGTCCCACGTCGGATGCGCGAGGGCCTCGGCCGGGGTGACGTCGCGCAGGCTCTCCCGTGAGCGTCCACGGAAGGGCCCGCCGCTGGCGGTGAGGACCAGGCGGCGCACCTCCGCGTCGGAACCGGAGCGCAGCGCCTGCGCGATCGCGGAGTGCTCGCTGTCGACGGGCACGATCTGCCCGGGACGGGCGGCGGCCTGCACGAGCGCACCGCCGACGATCAGGCTCTCCTTGTTCGCCAGGGCGAGCGTCGCACCGGACTCCAGCGCAGCGAGCGTCGGGCCGAGGCCGACGGAACCCGTGATGCCGTTGAGCACGACGTCCGCCTCGACGCTCCGGACGAGGCGTTCGGCGTCGGCCGCGCCGAAGGCGGTGTCACGGACGTCGAACCGCTCGGCCTGTTCGGCGACGAGGGCACGGTTCGTGCCGGCGGTCAGGCCGACGACCTCGAAGCGGTCGGGGTTCCGGGCGACGACGTCGAGGGCCTGGGTGCCGATCGAGCCCGTGCTGCCGAGGACGACGATGCGACGCCGGGTCGGCACGGGTCAGCCCTTGGCGAGGACGTCGACGACGAAGACGAGGGAGGCGTCCTTCGGGATGCCCGAGCCCTCGGGCGGGTTCGAGCCGTAGGCGTCCTCGGGCGTGGTCACGATGAGGACCTGGGACCCGACCTTCTGCCCGACGAGCCCGGTGACGAAGCCCTTGATGAGCGAGCCCTCGGAGACGGTGAAGGTGGTCGGAGCACCCTTCGACCACGAGGAGTCGAACTCCTTGCCGTCCGCCAGGGTCACGCCCTTGTACTGCACGAGCGCGGTGTCACCGTTCTCGATCGTCGCGCCGTCGCCCTGCTTGAGGACCTCGACCTCGGTCTTCGACGGGGCCGTCGCACCGGACGGGATCGTGATCTCCGGCTCGCCGCTCGCCTTGTCCTCGACCGTGGGCAGCGACGGGTCCTGCGTCTGCGGCGTGCCGGTCGCCTTCGTCGGGGTCTGCGCGACGACGTCCGCCACGACGACGATCTCGCCGCCGGTGTTGAAGCCGAGCGCCGACGACTCGCCGACCACCGCGACCCGGTCCCCGACCTTCGTGCAGGCGAGCAGCGCGCCGAAGCCGGTCCCGCCGACGGAGAGCACCTGCGGGTTGCCCTGGTCGAACCCGACCGCGCCGAGCTTCGAGGCGTCCGAGGCCTTGTAGACGGCGTACGAGACCTGGGCGAACTCGCCGCTCTTGAGCGCCTTGCCCGAGCCCTGCACCACCGTCGTGGCCTGCGGGGTCTCCGCGCTGAGGCCCTTGTCGAAGGTGACCTTCGGCGCCTCCGACCCGGCGACCGCGCCGGTGACCTCGATGCGCTTCGACGCCGAGCCCGACTCCGGGCACGACGAGATGGGCGTCGCCGTGGCGCTGGAGGACGCGCTGGGCGAGGCCGAGGCGTCACCCGAGCCGTTCCCGGAGCAGGCGGCGAGTCCGAGCACGACGGCTGGGACGATGGCGATCGGGAGCAGGCGGAGACGCTTCACGAGGACCTATCCTGCCGCACGCACCTTGGTGACGGGCGTGTGGTGGACGGGGAACGCCACCGACCGCGCGATGAAGCACAGGCGGTTCGCCTCGGCGTGGGCGGCCTCGGCGTCCGCGACGAGGTCGGCCTCGAGCACGGTGACGACGGGGTGGAGGGTGACCTCGGTGACCTCGCCGGTGCCGTCGCGGTGCACGTCGAGCGAGGCCGTCGCCGTGTCCTCGTAGTCGACCACGGTGAAGCCCCGCTGCACGGCGACGTACAGGTAGCTCATCATGTGGCACTGGGCGAGGGCGCCGAGCAGCATCTCCTCGGGGTTCCACCGGTCGCGGTCGCCGCGGAACGCGGGGTCCGCCGAACCGGCGATGGCGTGCTTGCCCGGCGCCGTGACGTCGTGGTCGCGGCCGTAGTCGCGGTAACCGCTCGTCCCGGTGCCGCGGTCACCCGTCCAGCGGACGGAGACCTCGTACGTGTGGTCGGTCACGGTGCGCTCCTTCGTGCGTGCTGCTGGGTGCTGGACGTGGCGCCTGCCGGCCCCTCGCTACGATGACGACATGACGGTGAGCCACGACGTCCGCACAGACCGCCATCCTCTCACCGCCGAGGGCTCCGTCGAGCTCGCGGTGCTGGACCGGAACGGCTTCGACGAGAGCCGGCACGTCGGTGCCGGCGTCGTCGTGTCCGCCGACGGGACCGTGCTCGACGCCGTCGGCGACGTGACGGCGAGCGTGTACCCCCGCTCCACGATGAAGCCCTTCCAGGCCCTGGCCGTCCGTCGCGCCGGCGCGGTCTTCAGCGACGACGAGCTCGTGCTCACGACGGCCAGTCACGCCGGCACCGCTGCGCACCAGGCCCTCGCGCTGCACATGCTCGAGTCCTTCGACCACGTCGAGTCCGACCTGGGCTGCCCGCCCGACCTGGCGTTCGACCGGGCCACTGCCCGCACCATGGACGGCCCGCGGCGTCTGGCGATGAACTGTTCGGGCAAGCACGCCGGGATGCTCGCCGCGTGCCGGGTGAACGGCTGGGACGAGGCGACCTACCTCGACGTTGCGCACCCACTGCAGCAGCGGGTCCGGGAGACCGTGGAGGCGTACACCGGCGAGACCGTCGACGTCGTCGGCACGGACGGCTGCGGCGCGCCCGTGTTCCCGCTCACCCTGCAGGGGCTCGCCCGTGGGTTCGCGGGTGTCGTCGCCCGTTCGGACTCGGACACCGCGGCACTCGTGGACGCGGTGCTCGACCACCCGTGGGCGATCGACGGTGTGGGTCGGGCGAACACGGTGACGATCGAACGACTCCGGGTGCTCGCGAAGTTCGGTGCCGAGGGCGTGATGGTGATGGGGCTCCCCGGTGGAGCGGCGGTCGCGGTCAAGACGCTCGACGGGTCGCAGCGTGCGGGGACGCTCGCGGCGCTCACGCTGCTCGAGCGGAACGGCATGGTGGACGCCGCGGGCGTCGCCGACGTGCTGGCCGCCACCGGCGAGCAGGTGCTCGGTGGCGGCGTGCCGGTCGGTGCCGTGCGCGCGGGGGCCGGGCTGCGCTGACCGCCGGTTGCCCGACACGGCACCGTCACCCTGCGACGAGCGCGTCGACGGAGTCCCCGGCCAGCAGCGGGAGCACGGGCTCGAAGGACGGCGCCACGCCGTCGCCGTCGCCCCACAGCCGGCACCCGTGCCGCGTGACCTCGATGACGCGGTCCCGCCGACGCGGGAGCAGGTGGACGCCGGGGACGAGCACCACGGTCGCCTGCACCCTGCCGAGAGCGTCGTGGCGCACGGCGACGGCGGTCCCCGTCGGTGTCGGACGCACGCCGGGCGGCGCTCCGGACTGCGGGCCCGCATCGGAGACGATCCGCACGTCCGCGTCCGCGCTCCCCGCCGCACCGGCTGTCCTGTCGAGAGCGGACGCGGCGAGCTGGACGCCGAGCGCATCGAACACCGCCCGCGCGAACGCACCGGTGCCGAGGACGACGACGTGGGACGGCGACCCCGGGTCGGCGCGGATCCGCTCGGCTCGGCCGTCGGGTCCTCGGCCGAGCACCAGCCCCTCGACGACGCCACCGCCGCGGACGCCGACGCCGAGGCCGGATGCGTGCGGGACCGGGGTCCACGACGACGCCCCGACGGCGCCGCTCAGCGCGTCGTCTCCGCACACTGCTGGTCCGGCGACTGCTGATCCGGCGACTGCTGATCCGGAGACTGCTGATCCGGAGACGGCATCCGTCGGCATGGTGACGACGACCGCGGGCGGAGGATCGGCACCGGTGCCCCGGACCGTCAGGGCGTCGAGCACCGCGCAACTCGCTGCGGCGACGAGCAGCACCGTCCTGGCGACCACCGGGAGGTCGGCGACGACCCCGACGAGCAGCAGCACCACGGCCGGACCGACCAGGCAGCAGCGGGCGACGAGCGGGGACACGGACCGAGACTGACAGCCCCGCGCGCCCAGGATCGGTCGCACGGGGCTGCTGGTGGAGACCGGGTCGCGGTCGCTGCCCTGTGGAGGAACGGCCGGCTAGCGGTCAGGGCTACTGCACGAGGAAGAACTGCTCCCCGATGTCGACCCGTGCACCGCGCTCCACGCGGTAGCGACGCCCGGCTTCACAGCGGCGGATGCTCCCGTCGATGTGCCGGATCACCGTGCCGTTGCCCGAGTGCCGGTCGGACACCCAGAGGTCGTCGCCGTCACGCCCGAGTTCGAGGTGCGTCTTGGACACCGACTTGCCGGGGTCGTGCACCGTGAGCAGGTCGTCGAACCGCTCGCCCGGCTGCGGTCGGGGCAGCCGGCCCAGCAGGCCCGTACCGTGCACCGCCGTGCGCTCCCCGGTGCTGAAGTGCAGCACGAACGGCGCGTCCGAGGTGGTCTTGACGACGATCCGCGTCTCCTCGACGTCCTCGTCGGGGTCGAGGTCGCCGCTCGACGGCACCGTCGTGGACCCGACGGGCGGGAGGACCGGGCCGGTCGCCCCCGGGATCGGGGGCAGCGGCGCGGCGCGCGGGACCGGCGGCAGGTCGGGACCGCCGGCGCCCTGCGCCGAGGACGGCAGGGTCGGCGAAGCGGGAGCAGGCGGGACCGGTCCTCCGTCGTGTGCGCTCCGGTGCCCGCCGGGCGCGGCCCCCTCGTCGTCGGCGAGGTGGCGGCCCGGCCCCGCAGCGGGCTCGTCCGACCGGTCCTCGTGCGCCTGGTCCGCGTCGGGCCGCTCGGCGTCGGGACGTCCAGCATCGGGCTGTCCGGCGTCGGGCTGTCGGGCGTCGGACTGTCCGGCATCGTGCTGTCCGGCGTCGGACGCCGCACCGTCGCGGTGCTCGGTGCCGGACCCGGCGTCCTCGGGGACATCCGCTTGCGACGCGTGGTCCGTGGAGCCCCGCTCGGCGCCGCCGTCGGCGGAACCGGGGTCCGAAGGCTCGTCGTCCACACGGATCTCGTCGTCGGCCGCCCAGTCCGGCCGCGCCAGGGGCAGCGGCACGACGGGCCCGGTGAAGGCAGCGGTCACGGTCGGACGGACGGCGCCGCACTCCGCGCAGAAGATGTCATCGGGTTCGAGGGCGTGGCCGCACACCGGGCAGGTGGCCGGACCGTTCCCCGGAGCGATCAGGGGCGTCGGTGCCGGACGACGGTCGACCAGTGGCTCCACGACGGCGGTGTCGCCGGCACGGGGACGTTCGTCGGCGGACGGCTCATCGACCTGGTCCTCGACCGGCGGCTCGGCTGCCGCGCCTCCGCGGCCCACCCACCACGACGGTCGCGACGGAGCTGCCGTCGGCTGCTGTGCGACGGGCGGCGCCCACACCGGGGCCGTCGGCGGCGCCTCGGGCCCAGCGGACGGTGCCTCGGGCACGGGGGACGGCGTCCCGGAGCCGGACAGGTCCCCCGGGGCCGGCGCGAGACGGGTTCGTTCGGTGTCGGCCTCGTCGTCGGCGGAGGACCCCGTCGGGGACGACGGGTACGCGTCGGGATCGAGGGGCGGCTCCGGCTCCGGCTCCGACGCCCCAGACCGCTCGTCCGTGCGGTGCTGCTCGTGCGTCCACCGGTCGTCCCCGACGCGATCCGACCGACCCGGGTCGACGCCTTCGGGGCGCAGCCACGACGGATCGTCAGCCGGAGCTGCGGGAACGGCCGGGACCACAGGAGCGGACGGTGCGGTGGGGCGAGCGTCCTCGGTCGCGCCGGAGCGCTGCCGGTCCTCGCCGATGAGCCACGCACGGGTCGCGGGGTCGAGCGTCGCCTCGGGCAGCCAGGCCTCGGCGGCGGGATCGCGACGGCGGCCGTGCTGGTCGGGTTGCCGGAGCGGTGGCGGCGGGGTGTCGTCCACGGGCGCAGCCGGCGCGGGCCGACGGTTCGCCGAGACGTTCACCGACCGCCCGCACTCACCGCAGAAGATCGCCCCGTCGGGCAGCATCGAGCCGCAGTGTTCGCATCTGATCACGGTTCGCCTCTGTCCTCACTCGGCCGTCCACGACGCTCGCCGGCCTCCGGCCCATCGTAGTCACCGGCCCCGGGACGCCCCTGGTCGTCGCGATCGGTGCCGGACGGACGCACCGCACCGCTCGGCCTCCGCCGCGTCGCCGGACGGCGTCGACCCCACCACCCGGCGGAGCGGAGGGACCGCAGCGACACGGCCGCCCGCCAGCGCTGGCGCCGCGTGCGGTCATCGGCCAGGCTCGCGATGGCCTCGTCCGTCGCTGACCACATCCGGTCCGCGGTCGCCGCGTCGACCGCCCCGGGTCCGAACACACTGCGGTCCGCCAGCGCGGCGAGTCCGGTCCCGCCGCGGCCGGGCGCGCCGGCGACCACCTCGCGCCGCGTCGCTGCGCCCGGCACCTCGTGCCCGCGATCGACCAGCGCGTCCCGGTACTCCTCCCACGCGCCGGTGACCCGGGCACGCGGTGTCGGGGCGCGGCGTCGTCGACGTCGGCGCAGCCGTTTGCGCAGCAGCACCACCGCGAAGGGCAGGAGGACGAGCGCGAGGAACCCGAGGGTCGCGAGCACCCACGGCAGGGCTGCGAGCAGCACCTGCAGCCACAGCGGCGGGACGGGCGGTGTCTCGCGGTCGCTCTGCGGCGGGGCCTGCTGGTCCTGGTCCTGCTGCTCGACGGGCGGGGGTGGGACGACGGTCTCCGGGCGCGTGACGGGTTGCGGCGTCTGGTCCTGCTCGTCCGGGATCTCGCGGAGGACGGGGTTCGGGTCGAGGGTGACCCACCCCCACTGCGCGGTGTCCACCTCGACCCGCGCGGTCACGTCCGACCCGCGCAGGGTCGTGGCCCCGCCCGACGGACCGGCTGCAGCCGAGCCCGGATCCGACGAGGACCTCCGGACGTCGCCGCCCGGGGTGAACCCCATCACCACCCGCGACGGGAACCCGATCTGCCGGGCCATCAGCGCGGCGGCGACCGCGTACTGCTCCTGGTCCCCGATCATGACCGGCGCGGTGAGGAGCTCCTGGATCCGGTCAGCGCCGTGCCCGGACCGGCTGGCCCGGTCGTCGCCGACGCCGTGGCTGACGTACCCGGTGCTGGTGAGCCACCGGACTGCCGCGACGAGCTCCTCGCCGGGCGTCCGTGCGTCCGCGGTCGTCGACTCGACCCGCTCCCGCACCGCGTCCGGCACCCCGGTCGGCGACGGCACGTCGGCGGTCCCGGGACGCGCCGACGCGAGCTGCTCGTCGTCCGGCTGGTCGGGCAGCACGGCCTCGAGGTCGTAGCGCGTGTCCGTCCCCACCCCGCCGACCACCGCACCGGTCGACGTCGCGCGGTCGTAGAAGAAGGACCGGCGATCCTGCTCGGCGTCGGCCCCGCGGAACGTCACCGACTCCAGGTCGCCGACGGTGGGCAACCACACGCCACGGTAGGCGGCGACGTCCACCCCGACGCGCACGTCGCTGCCGCGCACGTTGCTCACGTCCACGGTCGTGGGGACCCGTTCGAAGGTGCCGGAGGCCGAGGACCCGTCGTCGCCACCCACACGGAAGACGACACCGTCGTACGTGTCGAGGGTCGCGATGCGCACGAACCCGCCCTGCGGCAGCCCGGTGACGCGCAGCTGCGGTGCGTCGGCAGCACCTGGTTCCTCGTACGACCGGAACGCGCTGAGCGGGCTCACCTCGTCCCGCGGGTCGAACGGTCGCACGACGTCGGTGCGCGCGACGCTCCGGCCGACCGTCGGCGGGGCGACCGACCCGAGACCGGTCGCGACGACCGCAGCGGCCAGGACCGTCCCGGTGCCGACGAGCGCCGGACGCGCGACGGACCGCCACACCGGCACACGGGCGCCGACGGTCGTCGCCACGGCGACGGCCCGGCGCGCGTGCCGGACCGTGAGCGCCCACACGAGCGCGATCCCGCCGAGGCCGACGGCGGTCGCGACCGACAGGTCCAGACGGCTCGGACCGACCACGACGCCCGCCGCGAAGAGGACGAGCGCCGGGATGCTCGCGGTCTCCGGCCGGGAGGCACGGACCGCCACGGTCACGGCCGTCACCGTGGCGACGAGGGTCGTCACGAAGTACGGGACGAGCAGCGACTCGTAGGACCCGACCGGCAGGCTGACGGTGACCAGCCGCTTCCAGTCGAGCGCGACGCCGGCGAAGAGGTCGACGAGTCCGGGTCCGGTCGGCAGCAGCCCCGCCGACTCCCCCGGGACCGCGGCGGGCACCCCGGTCACGGTGAAGACGGCCACGGTGAGGACACCGACGACCGCCGCCGGCAGCCGACCCAGTGCACCGGTCAGCGCGACCGCGGTGCCCGCGACCACAGCGGTGACGCCGGCGGTCACCATCGACCCGTCCCGGTGGACCGGCCACCAGGCGGTGCTCGCCACGGCGAGCAGGAGCCAGACGACCAGGGTGCCGCCGACCGAGCGGACCGGGGCGCGCCGGCGAGCCGCTCGGCGCGTGGCGCGGCGGCCCCTGGTCGGGCCTTCGAGCGGGGGTGCGGCACTCACGCGGCGGCCGCCGTCCGGTGCAACGCCTGGCGGAGGTCCTCGAGGTAGCCGATGGTCAGGACGGTGAGCCCTGCCACCCGGAGCACCCGGGGCTGGGCCTCCGGTTCGCAGGTGACGGCGACGACCTCGACCCCGACGGGGAGGCGCGTGGCGGCGAGCCGGAGCGCGGGGAGCCCGACCGTCGACCCGACGACCAGGAACGCGACGGAGATGCCGGCCGTGTCGTTCCCGACGATCCGGGCGACCTCCGCGACGGGCAGGCACGCGTCGGACAGCCCGACGGTCGCGAACTCGTCGAGCAGACGGGTCGGTGTGACGGTGGCGAGCCGGTGCACCGCGTAGGACGGCCGCTTCGCGTACTCCGACGTGCGCTCGGACACCACGACCGAGACGTCCCGTCCGTCGCGGACCGCACGAGCCCCGAGTGACGCGGCAGCGCTCACCGCCAACTCGAACTCGTCGTCGTCCGCGAACTCGGCCCGACGGCTCGCGAGGGCGACGACCAGGTGCGAGCGTCGGGTGTCCTCGAACTGCCGGACCATGAGCGCGCCGGACTTCGCGGTCGACTTCCAGTGGACGGTGCGCGGGTCGTCGCCCGGGACGTACTCGCGGACGGCGTGGAAGGCGATGTCCGCCGGGGAGAGGTCGGTCGTGGCCTGCCCCTCGAGGTCGCGGACGAGTCCCGTGCTCGTCGACGGGATCGCGATCGTCCGCGGGTGCACGATGACCTGTTCGCGGGCGGTCCACACGACCTCGCGCCGCACCAGCCCCACCGGGTCGGCCCGGACGCCGGTGACCGGTCCGACGTCGAGCACCCCGCGTCGGACCGTCGGAACGGGTACCTGTTCCGCGAACACGCCACCCGGGGCGACGGTCGGCACGGCGACGTCCACGAGTCCGTCCCCGACCGGCAGCTCCACCGTGGTCGGGACCGACGGCAACCGGGCCGGGTTCTCCGCGGTGACCACGACGCCGGCGTCGTCGCCGACCGCCACACGGTGCTGCGGCAGGCGCATCCGGACCACGAGCCGGGTCCGCCCGACGAGGGCGACGGCGGCCACGACGGCGAGCAGCGCCCCGGCGAAGCCCACCACGACGACCTCGCGCAGACCGAAGCGGTACCCCACGGCGAAGGCGACGACCGTGACGACGGCGACCGTCCAGCCCAGGCCGGTGACCACCGCGGCGACCTCGCCCCACAGACGCCGCACGGTCCTCCAGGCCGTCGCCCATGCCTTCGCGACCCCGACGACGGCGTCGGCGGCCACGCCCTCGCGATCACCGACGAGTCGGGTGCGCACGTTCGTGAGCCCGGCGACCGTCGTCGTCCGCTCGGCGGCGACGGAGCCGCGACGGGACCTCGTGCTGCCGCGTCGCGTCCTGGTGCTGCCGGGACGGCGGTCGGTCACGACGCCGCTCGGTCGGCGGGCGGCGGGGTCTCGACGAGGAGCTGCGCCACGACGCTGGTGGCGCTGACCCCGTCGAACTCCGCCTCGGCGTCGAGCACCAGGCGGTGTGCCAGCACCGGGACGGCCAGGGCCTTCACGTCGTCCGGCGTGACGTAGTGGCGGCCCTGCACGGCGGCGTACACGCGTGCGGCACGGATCAGCCCCATGGCACCGCGAACGCTGACGCCGAGTCGGACCTCGCTCGCGGCGCGGGTCGCGTCGACCAGGCGTGCCACGTAGTCGGCGATCGTCGGGTCGACGTGGACCGTACGGGCGAGTGCGGCCATCTCGGTCACGGTCGCTGCGGGGACGACGCTCGGCAGCGGCACCGAGGCGGACGGCGCCGACGACGTCTCGAGGATCCGCACGGTGGCGGCGTGGTCCGGGTAACCGATCGAAGTGCGCACGAGGAACCGGTCCAGCTGGGCCTCGGGCAGGCGGTACGTGCCGGCCTGCTCGATCGGGTTCTGCGTGGCGATGACCATGAACGGGGCAGCCAGGCGGTGGTTCGCACCGTCGACGGTCACGGTCGACTCCTCCATCGCCTCGAGCAGCGCGGACTGCGTCTTCGGGCTGGCCCGGTTGATCTCGTCGGCGAGGACGACGTTGGCGAACACCGGCCCGCGGTGGAAGTCGAACTCCTGCGTGCGCTGGTCGTAGACGCTGATGCCGGTGATGTCGCCGGGCAGCAGGTCCGGGGTGAACTGGATCCGGTTGGTCGACCCCTGCACGCTCTGCGCCATCGCACGGGCGAGACTCGTCTTGCCGGTACCGGGGACGTCCTCGAGGAGCAGGTGTCCCTCGCTGAGCATGGTCGTCACGGCGAGGCGGATGACGAACGTCTTCCCGAGGAGCACCTGCTCGACGTTGGTCACGATCCGGCCGGCGACGTCGGCGAACCAGGCGGCCTGCTCGGGGGTCATGCTCATGCGGTGGGGTCCTCGTTCTGGTGGTGGGATCGCTGCCGGGTCGTGACCCTAGCCTGCGGAGGAGGTACTCGGGTCGGTGCCGGACGGCGGGTCGGACGTGCCGGCGTCCGGGGTGGTGACGGCGCCGCGAACACCGGTCGGGTCCTGCTGCCCGTTCACGGTCGCCTGCACCACGATCGCGCTGGAGCCCGCGGGGACGGCATCGCCCGTGGTCCACGCCTTGCCGGACTCCGGGTTCGTGTCGGAGCAGCTCTCGCTCCCGAGCAGCCCGGGTCGGCAGTACGAGATCCGGTAGCTGTCCGGTGCGATGCGCCCGTTGTTGTCCGGCGGGTTGATGACCGGCGCCTGCCCGACGACTGCGCTGACGACGGTCGCACGCGTGGTGAACGCGGTGGCGGTCGCCGGGGCGCTCGACGCGCAGTACTGTCCGTCGGTCGCGCACGCGGTGAACACCACGCTCGTCTCGAGCCCGTAGCCTGCCCCCGCCCCGAGCGACGCCGAGCCGCTGAAGCGCACGCGGGGACCGCCGCCCACCGAGTAGTAGAGGTAGGGCGTGGACGCCTGCGCGGTGGCGCGGAGACCGACCGTCCCGTCGGCGCCGGGCCCACCCGCCGGTTCGACCGTGCCCGTCGGGGCGTCGGGCGTCTGGTAGCCCTGCACGCTGGCCGGCTGGGACGCCGTGCAGAAGAGCCCGTTGTCGGCGAGGGCGACGTAGCGGTACTGAGTCGTGATGCGGTCGTTCGCGGACGAGCCGTTCCAGACCTTCTCGGCGCCGGCGGTCGAGCACCCGGACGGGATCGGGGTGGACGCCGCGTACTTCGCGATGCGCCAACCGGGGGTCCCGCCGGCCCAGTCGACCTCGGACGCGCTGAGGGCGACCGCGGTCGTCGATCCGTCCGGCTGTCCGGTGGCCGACAGCTCCGGCGTGCCGGGGGCACCGACGGCCGAGCCGGTGGCCGACGCGTCGTTCCACTGCACCGGGCTGCCGTCGCGGTCGGCGGCGTTCCGGGCGGAGACCCGCACCGTGTACTCGGCGCCGCTCTGCGCGCCCGGGAAGGACGTGCTCGTCGCGGTCCCGACGTTCTTCGTCGCCGACAGTCCCGGACCCTGGACGGACACGACGTAGTTCGAGACGGACGATCCGCCGTTCGGCGTCGCGACAGGGTCCCACGCGACGTCGAGCTGGTCCGGCGTCGCGCTGCTCGGCGTGACGCGCACGCCCTTCGGCGCTGCCGGGACGAAGTCGGCGCTCATCGGCGCGGACTGCGGCGAGGGTTCCGAGTCGCCGACGGCGTTCCGAGCGACGACGGAGAAGCGGTACGACGCGGACGGGTCGATGCCCGTCAGGGTGCAGACCGTCGCGGTGCCGCAGTCCTTCGCGACGCCGTTCGTCCCCTGGACCCGGTAGCCGGTGATCGGTGCGTTGTTCGCCTGCGGGGTGGCCCACGTCAGCGTCAGCTGGCCACCCTGGAACGTGCCGGTCCGGGTGGGCGCGCCCGGCGCGTCGGGAGCGTCCTGGACGGCGATGGTCACGTCGCCCCAGACGTACCGGGACGGGTCGTCCGTCGCGTCGGCGACCTGGTACTGCAGGTGCGCGTCGACGGGTCGGGCACGGTCGCCGACGGTGACCTGGAGCCGGGACCGGTCGGCGCTGGGCGTCACGCTCACGCCGGCCGGGAGACCGCCCGAGAGTCCGCGGATGGCGACGACCCGCAGCCGCTGGTCGGGGAACGGGTTCGTCGCCTGGTCGTTCGACAGGACGTCGATGGTCGCGGTCGTGCCGCGCTCGACGACCGCCCGGTCCGCCCCGGGCTGCACGAGCGGCCTGGTCGAACCGACGATGCCGACCTGCACGATCCCGGCACGACCGGCGTTCGCGTCGTCCGACACCCCGATGCCGATCGAGGCCGTCGTGTCCTTCCGGGCGTCCTCAGCCACCGAGATCCGGAGCTGCTGGCCCTGCACGGTCGCGGTGGTGCCGGCGCCCGGGCGGCTGACCACCGAGTACCGGAGCTCCCGGAGGTCGTCCGGGTACGGGTAGTCCGTCAGCTTCGTCAGGTCGAGGGTGCGGGAGTCACCGGGCTGCAGGTCGATCGACGACCCGGTGAACGCCGGCGGCTGGTTCGACCGGGGTGTCACCTTGATCGGGAGCACGAGCGTCGCGACGCGGCCCTTGCCGCCGTTCGCGCTCGACCCGTCGGTGACCTCGAACGAGATCGACGCGTTGCCGTAGTACAGCTTCGAGGACGTGAACTGCAGCGTGGACCGGTCGACGACGAGGTCCTGCCCGTTCGCGTGCGTCGCCTTGACGGTCCCGCGATCGGTGATCTGCGCGGTCCGTCCGTTGGCCGTGACCACGTAGCGGTCGAGCGGGATGCGCACGGTGGCCTCGCTCTTCACGGTCACCGCGCCCACGCTGCGGTCCACCTGCGGCAGGGCGTCGTCGAACCCGGGCACGTGGACGAACCCGTAGGCGACGACGTCGGGGTGGTCGCTCCGGGTGACGGAGAACGGCACGACCTGTGACGCGTCCGTCAACCGGATCTCGATCCGACGGTCGCTCGTGACCCGGGCGGTGTCGCCGTACCCGTCGACCACCCCGACCTCGAGGCGGGAGGTCGACCCCTCGGCGAAGAAGACGTTCTGCAGGACGTCGACGGTGACGCTCTCGCGACGCAGGATGTCCTGCAGGTCGAGCGTGGTGTCCTCGACCTCGGGACGGAGCGGCGGGGCGTCGCGGTCGACCGTCACCGTCAGGAACGCGGTGCTGGAACCGCCGCTCTCGTTCGTGACGGTGTAGAGCACCGCGAAGTCGCCCTCGGTCGCCGAACGCGGTGGCGTGACCCGGACCTGGCTGCGGTGGAGCACCTCGGCGGTGACCCCCGGGGCGGTCGGCTCGGCCGCGGTGACGGACAGCTGCCCGCCCTCCGGGTCGGAGTCGTTCTGCAGCACGCGCACGGTCACGGACCCACCGGGGCGGATGGTGACGTGGTCGGCCTGGGCGACGGGGTTCGATGCCTGCTCAGCACGGGGGCTGATGCCGACCCGGACCGTGCCGGTCGCGCGGGCACCCAGCGCGTCGACCACCGTGTAGGTGAACTCGTCGGTCCCGGCGGAGTAGTCCCCGGCGTCGTAGGTCAGCGCATCGGCGGTGACGTCGCTGACCGAGCCCTTCTCGGGGTTGTCGCCGACCCCCACGAGCTGCACCGAGTCGCCGTCCGGATCGGTGCCGTTCAACGGCACGGTGATGCGCACCGCCTGCCCCGCGACCGCGCGCGCCGTCACGGTCTTCGGCACCGGCGGGTTGTTCGTCGCGGCGTCACGCTCGCGCACCGAGACCGAGACGGACGCGTCCGCGTACTGCCCGTCCGGACCGTGGACGCGGTAGACCGCGGTGTGGTTGCCGGGTGTGTCCGGGGCGAGGTACCGGAGCCGGTCGCCGGACACGAAGAGCAGCCCGCCGTCACCGGGCACGTTCTGCACGAGCTGCGGGTCGAGCGTCAGCGGCTCGCCCTCCGGCTGGGTGTCGTTCGCCAGCACGTCGATCTCGGCGACGTCGCCGACCCGCACCGTGGCGGAGTCGGACTGCGCGACCGGCGGCTGGATGCGGTCCGGTCGCGGGATCTCGACGACGGTGATCGTCCCGGTGGCGCTGGCCAGACCGTTCGACTCCGTGTACGCGAAGGTCACCGGTGCGTCGAGCGGCGCGGTCAGGGTGACCCGTACGACGTGCTGGTCGAGGATGCTCGCCTCGACCCCGCTGCCGCGGCCGGGGCCGTCGAGCGCCGTGACCATGAGCACACCGCCGGCCGGGTCGGTGTCCGTCGCGGTGACGTTGGTGTCCTTCGTCGAGAGGGTGGTCACGAACACCGTCTTCGGCGTGGTGATCGGTGGCGTCGAGGCGTCGGGCGGAGCGAGCACGGAGACGCGCACGACGCCGCTCGCGGTCTTCGTGCCGTCGGTGACGGTGTACTCGAGCTGGTGGTCCCCCGCTCCGGCCCCCTGCACGCGGAACGTGCCCGCGTCGTAGGACGGGGTGACCGTCAGGCCGCTCGACGAGGAGACGCTGGTGAGCGTGACGGCGCCGTTGCCCCCGCGGACGTGCTCGAGCGGCGTCACCGTGAACGCCTTGCCCGCGTAGCCCTGCACGGCGAACGCGTCGGCGCGCAGCGGCACGCTCCCCTGGGCCGCGACACGCACGGTCATCGATCCGCGGCCGGGGTCGCGGCCGTCGCTCACGACGAGCTGGACGCTGCGGTCACCGGTGCGACCGCTCGCGTTGCGGAAGTCGAGCAGCCCGTCCGGTGTCGTGGAGACGCGGTCGCCGTCCGCCGAGGCGGACTCCAGGTAGACCGGGTCGCCGTCGGGATCGACCCAGTCCGACAGCACGTCGGTGACGACGTGCCCGTTCTGCACGACGTCCGCCGAGGTGCTGCGGACCTGCCGCGGTGGCTCGTTCTCGGACTCGGGGCGGACGGTCACCCGGACGGTCGCACTGGCCGACCCACCGTTGCCGTCGGTGATCGTGTACGGGAACGAGAGCGTGCCGCTGGCCTCCGCCGTGAGCGAGACCTGGAGCCGCTGGCCGTCACCGACGACGGCGACGCTGCCCTGGCCGTCGGGGACGTCGCCGACCTCGCTGATGACGAGTGGGTCGCCGTTGGGGTCGTAGTCGTTGAGGAGCACCGGCAGGCTGGTCGTGCGACCCGGTCGTGCGCCGAGGTCGTCGTCCACCGCCACGGGCGGCTTCTGCTCCTTGTCCACCTGCGGGTCGTCGTCCGACACCCGTTCCTGCTGCCGCTCGTCGTCCTGGTCGACCAGGTCCGCCCAGTTGTCGATGAGCTGTCCACTGCGGCCGATGGCCCACGACCGCCCACTGCGCGGGTCGTTCGCCACGACGGTGTCGCCGTTGTGCACGATCTGCAGGTCGTCGGCGTCGGCGGTCTGCGCGAGCCGCTGGAGGCCGGTGCCCCGACACGAGTCCATCGCCTGTCCGCCCGCCCACGCGGCGTAGGTGCAGGAGCCGACGACGGTCGGTCGTGCCGCTCGACCCGACACCCGGAGCGCGGTCCGGTCCACCTGACCGGAGGCGGAGACGCGCACCAGCCCGGCCGTCCCGGCGACGAGGACCGTGGACGAGGAGTCCGAGGACCGCTGCAGCGCGGGCGATCCACCGACGCGGTCGCCGAGGTCGACGCTGTCCCCGTCGACCGAGAGCTGCCCCGAGGTGCGGTCGAGCACGGCGACGTGGTCCCCGAACGACGCCACCTGGAACTCGTGGCTGCGGTCGAACCGGACCTCCCACCGCCGCTCGACGGTCAGCTCGGTGCCGACGTCGACGAGGGAGGCGCGGCCGGTGCGCGGCGAGTACACCGCGACCCGCTCGTCGGAGGCGTCGAGGACGGCGTCGGCGCCGAGGCTCAGGTCGGCCTTCGTGGACGCATCGAAGTCGGACAGCTCGGCCGCCGGGGTCGCCCAGAGCTCGCCCGTGTCGCCGTTCCCGACCACCGCGGTGTCCCCCGCGAAGAAGACCTGCGGCGAGCCCGCCGGCAGCGTCACGGCATCGCCCACGGTGGCGTCGGCGACGTCGACCTTCGCGACGGTGCCCTTCGTGCCGTCCACGCTGTACACCTCGGAGCCGCGCTGCACGACCGAGAGGTCGTCGCTCGGGGTGTCGACGGCGGTGTTGAGCTCGAGCACGCCGGTGTTCGCGCGCCCGACGGCACCGTACTCCGCCGACGGCACCCAGACGGTGCCGTCCCCCAGGTCGACCCGTTGGGTGTGGTACCCCGTGGACACCACCGCGGCGGTCGCGACGACGGCGCCGACGAGGATCGACGCGCAGGCCGTCACCGCCGCGGAACGGTGCTCGGCGAGGAACGCCCGGATCACCCGGCGCTCCCGATCGTGCCGCACTGTTCGGGACTCGCGGCCCCCGTCCTGCCGTCCCGGTTCACCGCGACCGTGATGCACTGCTCGGTACCGGGATCCCCGGACACGACGAAGGTGGTGCCGGTCTGCTGGCTCGTCGCGCCGGCCGACGTGATGACGTAGGTGTCCCCGGCACGGAGCCCGGGATCGTCCCAGCTGAAGGACACCGAGTCGCCTCCCCCGCGTGCGGTCACGTCGCGCACCGTCGGGACGGACCCCGTGCCGGCGCGCGTCACGAGCAGGACGCTCACCACGGCGAGGGCCGCGACCACGACGACACCGGCCGCGCCGGCGACCACGAGGGTCGAGCGCTTCCGGCGACGCGCGATCGTCGCCGACCCGGTGCGGTGCACAGTGCCGACGCTCTGGACGCCGACCGACGTCCCGCCCTGCACCGCCCGCCGTGTCCGTCGGCGGGCCGCCACACGCGAGGGTGCCTGCAGTTCCCGCACGACGGTCCGGTCGCCCTCCGACGACGGGGTGGCCACCGCCCACGACTCGACCGCCACGTCGGCCGGGGTCTGCGGGATCCCGAGCTCCGCCTCGACCTGTTGGAGCCCGCGGACGAACTCCATCACGGTGGCGGGACGAGCAGCCGCACGACGGGCCATCGCCGTCGCGAGCAGACGTTCGAGCGACGGGGGCACGTCGGTCCGGCCGGTCGACCCCACGCCGCCCTTGTCGATCCGGTCCATCAGGTCTGCCGCCGAGTTCCTGCCGCCCGGGACCTCGAACGGAGAGCGCCCCGCGAGCAGCGAGTACACGGTCGCTGCGAGCGAGTAGACCTCGGACTGGACGGTGCCGCGGGACTCGTCCCCCAGCACCTCGGGCGCGGACCACGGGATGGACATGCCCACCGGCTCGTCGGGGTCGGCGCTGCCGATGGTCGCGGCGATGCCGAAGTCGGAGAGGACGGGGCTGCCGTACGCGGTGCGCAGGATGTTCGAGGGCTTCACGTCTCGGTGCAGCACGCCCTCGCGGTGGGCCGTCTCGAGCGCGGAGCCGACGCGGACACCGACGGCCAGGACCTCGGACACAGGGAGCGGCTCGCGTCGGTAGCGCTGGCTGAGCGACGACGAGCACAGCTCCATGACGAGGTAGGGACGGCCGTCGGCCGCGATGCTCGCCTGGAACACCGTGAGGATCGCGGGGTGCGTGCTGAGCCGCGCCATGAGGTTCGCCTCGGCCTGGAACATCTGCCGCACGCGCTCGTCCACGACCTCGTCGAGGAGCACCTTCACCGCCACCTGCCGGCGTGGCATGTCCTGCTCGTAGAGGAAGACGTCGGCGAAGCCCCCGGAGCCCAGGACGTGGACGGGCGTGAACCCGGCGATCACCGGCGGGTCGGACGGCAGGCGTCGAGCCATCAGCGTCGTTCCCTTCCCCGGCCCGCGGCCGGCCCTTCCGTTCGTCGCGGCCAGGCCATTCTACGAAGGGCGATCCGACAGCCGGCGGCCGCGGGCGTCCCTGTGGAGGACGGCCATCCCCCACTTCGGGGGTGGTCGTACGGGTGCGACGTTCAGTGGCGCGGCAGGGTGTCCTCGACGTCGGAGTCCTCCGGTGCGGCGTCGACCTGCACGACCACCACGGTGACGTTGTCACGACCGCCGGCGACCACCGCGTCCCCGACCAGACGTTCCGCCAGTGCCTGTGCCGCGGGCACCCGGGCCGCGATCCGGGCGATGCCGACGTCGCCGAGCTCCTTGGTGAGGCCGTCGGAGCAGACGATGTAACGGTCCCCCGCGCGGAGCGGCAGCGTCCACCAGTCGGGCTCCGGGGGCTCGCCGAAGCCGACTGCCCGCGTGATGACGTTGCTGTCGGGGTGCTGCTCGGCGTCCTCGGCCCGGAGCAGCCCGGCGTCGACCATCTCCTGCACGACCGAGTGGTCGATCGTCACCCGACGGAGCGCGCCGGACTCGATCCGGTAGGTGCGGGAGTCGCCGACGTTGAAGACCAGCGCTGCCGGCTGCCCGTGGGACGCGACGAGTGCGACCCCGGTCACGGTCGTGCCGGCGCCGAGGGCGTTGCCACCGGCAGCGCGCTCGATGTCGGCGGTCGCGAGCAGCAGCGCGCGCTGGATGTCCTGACGGCTGGTGAAGGCACCGGTGGTGACCTGGTCGAGACGACGGACGACCGCGTCGCTCGCCCGGTCACCCGCGAGGTGTCCGCCCATGCCGTCGGCGACCACGAAGAAGGGTGCGCCGACGAGGTAGCTGTCCTCGTTGTGGTCGCGACGGCGACCGACGTCGGTCGCCGCTCCCCACGAGAGCGTCAGGGGTGTGCCGGCAGCGCCGGGGACGTCGATGGCGTGCTCGGTGGCAGCTCGGCCGAGTTCGGTCACGGTTTCAGTGTCGCTCTCTGGGAGTGGAGGGGCGTGCCGGACGGTGGGTCCGTCACGGGGCCGGCGGGAACGGTGGGAGGCCGTCGTCCGGTCCGGCCCGGAGGTGCGGCGACAGGACCTCGATGACGTTGCCGTCACCGATCTCGACGAGCGTACCCGTCAGGACGACGATCGACGCACCCGCCGCCATCCGGAACGGCGCGGCGCCGGGAGGGCGGACGACGGTCCCGTTCGTCGACCGCAGGTCCGCGACGACGGCGGCCTCGCCCTCGGCGTGCAGGAGCACGTGCGACGACGACACCTGGCCGCTCGGCGACGGGACGGTCACCAGGACCGGCCCGCCGTCGACGACGACGCGCGGCGCGGCGGGCCGACGCCCCACCACCAGGGGCCGGTCGAGGCGGACCACCCGGCCGCCGACGCGGACCGACGGGGTCCGGCGGACGAGCGGCCGATCCTCGGCACGTGGTGCTGCCGCTCCGGGCGGCGCCACCGGCAGTGGACCACCGGATCGAGCGCGCAGGACCGTGTCCTCGTCGGACGGCCCGGCCCCCGGTCGCGCACCGCGCCCGGGCCGGACGACCGTGTCGCCGTAGGGGTCGCCGTACGGATCGTCGTCGAGGTGACCGTCGGCGGCCGCAGCGGCCGCAGCGGCCGCAGCGGCGGCGCCGAGGGCACCGAGGCCGGCGCTCCCCGTGCGGGACGGGTCACGACCTGCGTCGGTCGGCGACGGTCGGGCACCGGGGCGCGCACGGATGACCGTGTCGTCGTCCTCGCGCACCGGTTCCCGCACCATGGTCATCCCACCGTAGACGATCCGGTCGACCCCGTGGGGGTGCCCCACGCCGGTCCGTGGCCGGACCGGACCGCGCGCAGGACCAACCACCCGAAGGGGTCGTCCGGTCGGGAGTCGAGGGCGTGCCGGGCACGGACCTCCGCACGGGCGGACGACCCGAGCGCCCACGCACACCAGGCGCCCAGCGCCAGCGCACCGGCCGCCCCCACCGCGACGTCGCCGCCCGGGGCTCCGTCCGCACGCCAGGTCCGCCATGCCGAGGCACACCGGTCGCCGGCCAGCCGGAGTCGCGCGCGGTCCGGCTCCGGACCCGACCCGCCGAGCGCGGGCGGCGTCGGATCGTGGAACGGGTCGAACGGCACGACCGTCCGGGGGTCCGGCCGGTCACGCGCAGCCAGGAAGCCGACCAGCGCGAAGCGGGTCGCGAGGGCGCCGCACGCCGTCGCGACCGCGACCGCCTGCGGTCGGGCGAGCGCTTCCGCACCGGTGCCTCCACCGGTCGCCGTCGGCGGCGCCACGAGGGCGACGCAGGCGGCGCGCAGCGTGACCGCGGCGGCGATCTCGCGCGGGTAGCGCACCAGGGTGGGTGGGAGTCCGTGTCTCGTCGAGGTCATGCACGAGATCGTGACGGGAGGACCGCCTCCAGACCGGCGCGCCCCGACCCGTCTGTGGACGGCCGCGGCCGTCCGGGCGGTTGTGCAGGAGCGAGCGCTGCTCCGCCGTCAGACCCGCGCGGGCTCGAGGCTCTCCGCGACCAGGTCCCAGCCGTCGTCGGTCCGCTCCACCACGACGCCGTGCTCGCCGGCCCACCGCAGGAGCGAGGCCGGGTCGCCGACGTCGGCGCCGGTCCGTGCGAGCAGCGCGGTCAGGCGACCCTTCGCCGTCTTGTTCCAGTGGTTGAGCGCCCGACGTCGTCCGCCGCCGTCGACACTGACCACCCGCAGGACGACCGCGTCGTCCACGGGTCCGAGCGACCGGTAGCCCTCGGAGCGCAGGTCGAGCACGAGCCCGCCGGTCCGAGCGCCGAGCACGTCGCTGGACGGTCCCGGCCAGTGCTTCGCGAGCCGGAGCGCACCGAGCCTCGAGTCGTGCGAGAGCCGGTACGCCGGGATGTGGTCGCCCGCACCGATCGGTCCGAACATCGCGGACTGGACCAGCACGTGGTCCGTCCACCAGCGACGTGTGTCGTCGTCCGCACCCGTGGCGTCGAGCGGGTCGTAGAGCACGCCCGTGTAGCGCTCGACCGCCGGCAGAGTCGGCGCGGTGTCGAGCTCGAGGTTGCGGAGGCGCTCGGCCACCGACTTCGGTCCGAGCTTGAGGGCCGTCCGTGCCGTGGACTCCTCGGAACTGACGGAGCGGGCCGCGGTGATCACCGCGGCCCGCTCGTCGGCCAGTTCCGGGAAGGACAGCGCACCCAGGTCGAGGGTGCGTGCCGTGTCCCCGCCCTCCCGCTTCGTCTCGGACGGCGGGAGGAGGACGGTCAGTCCGGTCAGGACGCCAGCGCGGCCTGCCGCGCCACGATCGTGACCGTGTCGTGCTCGACCGAGAGGAAGCCGTCCTCGGCGTCCGCCGTCACCGTCGAGCCGTCGGCCCGGGTGATGCGGACCTGGCCCTGCGCGAGGGTGGCGAGCAGCGGCTCGTGCCCCGCGAGGATGCCGATCTGGCCCTCCGTCGTGCGTGCCACGACCATGGTGGCGTCGCCTGTCCAGACCTCACGGTCCGCCGAGACGACGCTCACGGTGAGTGCCGCCATGTCAGCGGTTCTCCTTCTGGATCTGCGCCCACTTCTCTTCGACGTCGTTGATGCCACCGACGTTGAAGAAGGCCTGCGTCGCCACGTGGTCGAACTCGCCGTCGGCGATCGCGCGGAAGGACTCGATCGTGTCCTTGAGCGGGACCGTCGAACCCTCGACACCCGTGAACTTCTTGGCCATGTACGTGTTCTGCGAGAGGAACTGCTGGATGCGACGAGCGCGCTCCACCGTGATCTTGTCCTCTTCGGAGAGCTC
Source organism: Curtobacterium sp. 260 (assembly GCF_030803485.1). Taxonomy (NCBI): domain Bacteria; kingdom Bacillati; phylum Actinomycetota; class Actinomycetes; order Micrococcales; family Microbacteriaceae; genus Curtobacterium; species Curtobacterium sp. 260. The sequence continues at coordinate 176,649 of NZ_JAURUY010000005.1, forward strand.
GTCGACACCGAGGATCGCGATGATCTCCTGCAGCTCCTTGTTCTTCTGCAGGATCTGCTTGACGCGCGTCGCCGTCTCGTAGTGGTCGGCACCCAGGTACCGGGGGTCCATGATCCGCGACGTGGAGGTCAGCGGGTCGATGGCCGGGTACAGACCCTGCGACGCGATCTCACGCGAGAGCTCGGTCGTGGCGTCGAGGTGCGCGAACGTCGTCGCCGGAGCCGGGTCGGTGTAGTCGTCGGCCGGCACGTAGATCGCCTGCAGCGAGGTGATCGAGTGTCCACGCGTCGAGGTGATGCGCTCCTGGAGCACACCCATCTCGTCGGCGAGGTTCGGCTGGTAGCCCACCGCGGACGGCATGCGACCGAGCAGCGTCGAGACCTCGGACCCGGCCTGCGTGAAGCGGAAGATGTTGTCGATGAAGAGGAGCACGTCCTGCTTCTGGACGTCGCGGAAGTACTCCGCCATCGTCAGCGCCGACAGGGCCACGCGCAGACGCGTTCCCGGCGGCTCGTCCATCTGGCCGAACACGAGGGCGGTCTTGTCGAAGACACCCGCTTCTTCCATCTCGCCGATGAGGTCGTTGCCCTCACGGGTGCGCTCGCCGACACCGGCGAACACCGACACACCACCGTGGTCCTGCGCGACGCGCTGGATCATCTCCTGGATGAGGACCGTCTTGCCGACGCCCGCACCACCGAAGAGGCCGATCTTGCCACCCTGCACGTACGGCGTGAGGAGGTCGATCGACTTGATGCCGGTCTCGAACATGGTGGTCTTCGACTCGAGCTGGTCGAAGGCCGGCGCCTTGCGGTGGATCGGCCAACGCTCGGTGATCTCGAGCTTCTCGTCGGTGTTGAGCACGTTGCCCAGCACGTCGAAGACCTTGCCCTTGGTGACGTCGCCGACGGGGACCGAGATCGGGGCGCCCGAGTCACGGACCTCCTGACCACGGACCAGGCCGTCGGTCGGCTTCAGCGAGATGGCGCGGATCAGGTCGTCGCCGAGGTGCTGCGCGACCTCGAGGCCGATCTCCTGCGACGAGTCACCGATGGTGATGGTCGTGTACAGGAGGTTGTACATCTCCGGGATCGCGTCGTGCGGGAACTCGATGTCGACGACGGGACCCGTGACACGGGCGATCCGGCCGACACCGGGCGCCGACGACGTCTCGACCGCGGTGGTGGCGGTGTCGGTCATGGCTGGTGCCTTCCTGAGGGGTTCTGTCCGCGAGCTTCGCGGACCACTACTTCTTCTTCGACGAGAGGGCGTCGGCGCCGCCGACGATCTCGGAGATCTGCTGGGTGATCTCGGCCTGACGCGCGTTGTTCGCGAGACGGGTGAACTCGCTGATGAGCGAGTCGGCGTTGTCACTGGCGGACTTCATGGCCTTCTGCCGGGCGGCGTGCTCGGAAGCGGCCGACTGCAGCATGGCGTTGAAGATGCGGCTCTCGATGTAGACCGGGAGCAGCGCGTCGAGGACGGCGTCCGCATCGGGCTCGAACTCGTAGAGCGGCAGGGGCTCACCGTTCGACGGCTCCTCGACACCCTCGACGACCTCGAGCGGGAGCAGGCGCACGACCTGCGGCTCCTGGGTCGCGAGGCTGATGAACCGGTTGAAGACGATGTGGATCTCGTCCACGCCGCCCTCCGCCGTGTCCTGGAGGAACTTCGACACGACGGCGTCGCCGATCTCCTTCGCCGTCGAGAACTCCGGCTGGTCCGTCCCGCCGATCCACTGCCGCTCGGACGGGCGCTCGCGGAACGCGAAGTACCCGACCGACTTGCGACCGACGAGGTAGAACACGACGTCCTTGCCCTCGCTGCGGAGCAGGGAGGCGAGCTCCTCGCCCTGCTTGAGGACGTTCGAGCTGAACGCGCCGTTCAGGCCGCGGTCCGAGGTGAACAGCACCACGGCTGCGCGGGTCGACGACTCGGGCTCGGTGGTCAGCACGTGGTCGACGTTCGAGAACGTCGCCACGGCCGACACGGCCCGCGTCACGGCCCGCGAGTACGGACCGGACGCGGCCATGCGCGCCTGTGCCTTCTGGATCCGCGACGCCGAGATCAGCTCCATCGCGCGGGTGACCTTCTTCGTGGTCTTCGCCGACTTGATGCGCTGGCGGTAGACCCGGACCTGTGCCGCCATCTAGCGACGACCCTTGACGATCTGCTCCTGGTCGACGTCCTCGGCCTGGGCCGCGTCGAACGACTCCGAGCCGAGCGTCTTGCCGTCGCTCGTCTGGAAGCCCTTCGTGAAGGCGTCGATCTCGCGGTCCATCGCGGCGACGGTCTCGTCGCTGAGCTGGTTCGTCTCACGCAGGGTGGTCAGGACGTCGGAGTTGCGACGCAGGTGCTCGAGCAGCTCGGCCTCGAAGCGGAGCACGTCGGGGACGGGCACCTCGTCGAGCTTGCCGTTCGTGCCGGCCCAGATCGAGACGACCTGCTCCTCGACCGGGTACGGCGAGTACTGCGGCTGCTTGAGGAGCTCCGTCAGGCGCGCACCACGGTCCAGCTGGCGACGCGACGCCTGGTCGAGGTCGGACGCGAACATCGCGAACGCCTCGAGCGAGCGGTACTGCGCGAGCTCGAGCTTGAGCGTGCCGGAGACCTTCTTGATCGACTTGACCTGGGCGTCACCACCCACGCGGGACACCGAGATGCCCACGTCGACGGCCGGACGCTGGTTCGCGTTGAACAGGTCCGACTGCAGGAAGATCTGGCCGTCGGTGATCGAGATCACGTTGGTCGGGATGTAGGCCGAGACGTCGTTCGCCTTGGTCTCGATGATCGGGAGACCCGTCATCGAACCGGCGCCGAGGTCGTCGGACAGCTTCGCGCAACGCTCCAGCAGGCGGGAGTGCAGGTAGAAGACGTCACCCGGGTAGGCCTCGCGGCCCGGCGGACGACGCAGGAGGAGCGACACCGCACGGTAGGCCTCGGCCTGCTTCGACAGGTCGTCGAAGATGATCAGGACGTGCTTGCCGCCGTACATCCAGTGCTGGCCGATGGCCGAACCGGTGTAGGGGGCGAGGTACTTGAAGCCGGCCGGGTCGGAGGCCGGGGCGGCGACGATGGTGGTGTACTCCATCGCACCGGCGTCCTCGAGCGCACCCTTGACGGAGGCGATCGTGGAGCCCTTCTGGCCGATGGCGACGTAGATGCAGCGGACCTGCTTGTCCTCGTCGCCCGACTCCCAGTTGGCCTTCTGGTTGATGATCGTGTCGATCGCGATGGCCGTCTTGCCGGTCTGGCGGTCGCCGATGATCAGCTGACGCTGACCGCGGCCGACGGGGATCATCGCGTCGATGGCCTTGATGCCGGTCTGCAGCGGCTCGTGGACCGACTTGCGGGACATGACGCCCGGGGCCTGGAGCTCGAGGGCACGGCGGCCCTCCGCCTGGATCTCGCCGAGACCGTCGATCGGGTTGCCGAGCGGGTCGACCACGCGACCGAGGAAGCCGTCGCCGACGGGAGCCGAGAGGACCTCGCCGGTGCGGGTGACCTCCTGGCCCTCCTCGATGCCGCCGAACTCGCCGAGCACGATGGCGCCGATCTCGTCCTCGTCGAGGTTCTGCGCGAGACCGAGGGTCCCGTCCTCGAAGCGGATGAGCTCGTTCGCCATGACGCCGGGCAGGCCCTCGACGTGCGCGATGCCGTCGCCCGCGTCGGTGACGTGCCCGACCTCGGCCGTGGAGGCCTTCGTCGGCTCGTAGTTCGAGACGAAGTCCTTCAGGGCATCACGGATCTCATCGGGGCTGATGGTGATGTCTGCCATGGGATTTTCCTTGTTGGTTTCCGGGGCCCTGCGGCTCCGAGAGGGTGATGCTGCCCGGTGAGGGACAGTTCCCGTTGTGGACTTGGAGGGGTCGGCTTCGACGGTACGCTCAGCCGGCCAGCTGGAGCCGGAGCTCCGACAGGCGCGTGGACACCGTGCCGTCGATGACGTCGCCACCGACCTGCACGCGCATCCCGCCGACGACCGCGGGGTCGACGACCTGGTTGACGCTGATGTCCTTGCCGTACCGCTCGCTGATGCCGCGGGCGACGCGAGCCGCCTGACCGTCCGAGAGCGGGGCCGCGGTGGTCACCGTGGCGACGAGCTTGCCGGCCTGGTCGGCCACGATGCGCGAGGCATCGCGGACGATCTCACCGATGCGGCGGCCGCGGGGCTGCTGCACGAGGTGCTCCAGGATCGCGGTGGTCTGCGCCGAGACCTTCGAACCGACGAGCCGCTGGACGAGCGCAGCCTTCTCCGACGGGCTGCCGAGCTTCGTGCCCAGTGCCAGCTCGAGCGCCGCGTCCGAGCGGACGGCGGTCTCGAAGGAGAACAGCTCGGCCTCGATCGACGTCTCCGACGATGCGGTTCCGGCGACGGCGCGGATGCCCGCGTCCTCGACACCCGCGAGCAGGTCCGACGGCGAGGACCAGCGCGAGCCGGCCACCGCGGTCAGCACCGCACGCGTCGCCTCGGACTGGCCGGCGAAGACGCGGTCGATGAGGACCTTCTTGCCGACGACGTCCGCGGTCGGGTCCGCCAGCAGTCCGAGCAGCTGGGACGAACCGGCGATCGCACGCCCGGTGGAGAGGATCTCGATGCCCGTGGCGAGGTCGACCGACCCGCCGAGGTCAGCGAGGACCGCCCGCGTGGACGAGAGTGCGGACCGCGTGGCGCTCCGCATGCTCAGCGCTCCCCGGCCGGCTGGCCCTGGGACGCCTCGAGGTCGGCGATGAAGCGGTCGACGACCGCAGCCGACTTCGCGTCGTCCCGCAGGGATTCCCCGATCACACCGGAGGCGAGGTCGAGGGCGAGGGTGCCCACCTCGCTCCGCAGCGACTGGAGCGCGCTCTGCCGCTCGGCCTCGATCTGCGCCTGGGCGTTGGCGGTGATGCGTGCTGCATCTGCCTGCGCCTGCTCGCGGACCTCGTTGCCGATCGCGGTCGCGTCGGCACGGGCCTGCTCACGGATGCGCGAGGCCTCGGCACGCGCGTCGGCGAGCTGCTTGTTGTACTCGTCGAGTGCAGCGGCGGCCTGCTCCTGAGCGGCCTCCGCCTTCTTGATGCCACCCTCGATGGCCTCGGTGCGCTCATCGAGCATCTTCGTGATGCGCGGCGTCACGACGCGCCACATCACGAGGAAGATGATGACGAAGGCCACCGCGGACCACACGATGTCGTACACCGGTGGGATCAGCGGATTGTGGGTCTCCTCCGCCGCGATGATGAGTGCAGTCTGCATCGAGAAGCCTTAGTTGGTGAAGATGAAGTACGTCGCGATACCGATGAAGGCCAGGGCCTCCGTGAAGGCGATACCGATGTACATGAGGGTCGTCAGACGGCCCTGGAGCTCGGGCTGGCGAGCGACGGACTCGATCGTCTTGCCGACGACGATGCCGACGCCGATGGCCGGGCCGATCGCAGCGAGGCCGTAGCCAACCGTCGCGATGTTGCCGTTGATCTCCGCGAGAACGGTCGTTGCGTCCACGTGTTTTCCTTTCGAGTGCGGCCCGACGGATGTCGTGCCGTATGGGGGTCAGAAGGGGTCGGTCAGTGCTCGTCAGCCAGCGCGAGCTGGATGTACACAGCGGTCAGCAGCATGAAGACGTACGCCTGCAGCAGCGCGACGAGGATCTCGAAGAAGCTGAACGCGATGCCGAACGCCAGGGTCCCGATGCCGAAGAGCTTGAAGAGGCTCTCGGCGTCGAAGAAGAAGAACCAGGTGGCCGAGAAGAAGAGCACCAGGAGGAGGTGACCCACGACCATGTTCATGAGCAGTCGCAGCGTCAGCGTCACCGGACGGAGCACGAAGGTCGAGACGAGCTCGATCGGCGTCACGATGATGTAGAGCGGCCACGGGACACCGGGCGGGAAGAGCGCGTTGCGGAGGAACGTGCCCGGGTGCTTGCGCAGGCCCGCGTAGATGAACGCGACGTAGGCGACGATCGCCAGGATCATCGGCATCGCGATGCGGCTCGTACCGGCGATGTTCATGAACGGGATCAGACCCGTCAGGTTCATGAACAGGACTCCGAAGAACACCGTGGCCAGGAGCGGCAGGAAGCGCTTGCCGTCCTTCTCACCGAGGTTGTCGAAGGTGTTGCGGCGGACGACGTCGAACGCGTACTCGATGAACGCCTGTCCGCGGTTCGGGACGAGCTTCAGGGCACGGGTCCCGACGAACGCGAAGACGAGCAGCACGGCCACCGCGAACAAGCGGATGAGGACGATGCGGTCCATCTCGATCGGGGTCCCGGCGAAGAAGATCGGGTCCGGGAAGAACTCGTTGATCGACGGACCATGGAATTCGGCGGCCTTGCTGCTCCCCGCCGCCACGGTGTTGGCCGCGGCGGTGAGGGACAGGGGAAGAGCGTGGGATAGCAGCGCTGTCTCCTGTGTCGGCGCGCGCACACACGGCACGCGATGGTGGACTTTGTGGAGGCTCGTCCGCTCCGAGCGAGGCTCCGGACGCGGACTTCGAGAAGCCTATCAGGTGCGAGAGGCTTCTCGGGCTCTCAGGGCCGTGGGGTGTCGTTCCCAGGATCGACCGCGTCGCCGGGCAGGCGCACCCCGATCGGGATCCGGGCCTTGGCGACCGCCACGACGTCGATCACGAGCGACCCGACGACGCCCGCGATGATCACCACGGCGAGCACCGGGAAGTCCACCCAGCCGCGGTCGCGCAGGGCGAGCAGGACCACCAGGAAGAGCACGAACTTCAGGATCCACGTCCCCATCACGATCCCGAAGAAGGCGCCCGAGATCATCTGCCCCTTCGACACCCGGAGGGCGACGAGCACCGAGACCGCGGTGAGCCCGAGGAACACCACGCTCAGCACGGCGCCGAGCAGGCCACCGGCGAGTCCGGGCGTCCCGGCGACGACGAGCCCGACGACTCCCCCGACGACGGCCAGGCCGACGGCGAGCAGGGCCGCCCAGAGGAGGATCCGGCGGAACACCGGCCGGACGTGGTCGAGGGCGTTCGGTGCGGTCACGAGGGGTCTCCAGGGATCGTTCGGTCGTTGGCGGCGCGGTCGAGCGGGTCGAGGCTGGCGTCGACGACGGTGTTCGAGCGGGTGGCGGCCTGCGCGGCGAACTCCGCGCGCTTCCGGCCGAGCGGGGCGAAGGTGGCGATCGCGCACACGGTGAAGCCGACCGCGACGACGGTGACCACCCAGTACCACTCGACGAAGAGGAACAGCAGGCACCCGACGGCGACGGTGGCCGTCCACGCGTAGAAGATCAGCACGGCGTGGAAGTGGGAGTGCCCCATGTCCAGCAGGCGGTGGTGCAGGTGCTTCCGGTCGGCCGAGAACGGCGACTTGCCCGCGCTGAGCCGACGGGTGACGGCGAGCCCGAAGTCGAGGATCGGCACGATCAGGATCGCGAAGGGCAGCAGGATCGGGATGAACGCCGGCAGCAGGGCCTGGCGTGTCGAGATGACCGCGGGGTCGATGTTGCCCGTCACGGACACGGCGCTCGTGGCCATCAGGAACCCGACGAGCAGCGCGCCGGCGTCGCCCATGAAGAGCTTCGCCGGGTGCCAGTTGAGGACGAGGAACCCCGTGCAGGCACCGACGAGCACCGCCGTGAGCAACGAGGGCAGGTTGAAGAAGAACTCCGTCTGCACGACCACGCGGTTGATGAAGAACGTGTAGAGGAAGAACACGCCGCCGGCGATGATCGCGACCCCGGCGACGAGGCCGTCCAGACCGTCGATGAAGTTGACGGCGTTCATCACGAGCACGACGGCGAGCACGGTGAAGATCAGGCTCATGTAGGACGACCCGACCCCGAGCGTGTTGCCGATCGGCAGCGACACGATCGCCACGCCCTGCCAGGCCAGGATCCCCGCGGCGATGATCTGCCCGGCGAGCTTCGTCATCCAGTCGAGGTCCCAGATGTCGTCGGCGACTCCGAGCACCACGATGATCGTCGCACCCGCGAGCACCGCGATCACGCGCCCGGGTTCCGAGAACACGAGCCGGAAGTAGTCGGTCCCCGCGATGGAGGGGAAGAGGAACCAGGCCGCCAGCAGGGACACGATCACGCCGAGGTACATCGCGATCCCGCCGAGCCGCGGTGTGGGCGTGCGGTGCACGTCGCGCTCCCGGACCTTCGGGTACCAGCCGTAGCGCAGGCCGAGCTTCCACACGGCCCAGCTGCAGACGAAGCTCACCACGGCCGCGATGGCCCCGGCGAGCAGGTAGTACTTCACGTGACGAGGTCGGCTCCGACGACCCGGACGATGTCCTCGTCGGCGATCACCCCGTGTCGAACGATCGTCAGCTTCCCGCCGGTCGAGAGGCCGGTCGCGTCGACGATGGTCGACCCGGTCGAGGCGGCGAAGCCGTCGTGCACCGCGAGCGGTCCGCCGTCGAGGTAGACCGACACGCTGTCGCCGAGCATCGACTCTGCCCGGTCCACGTCCATCGCGGCAGGGTCTCCGGTCGAGTTCGCGGAGGAGACCGCGAGCGGTCCGACCTCCTGCAGCAGCTCGAGGGCGATGCGCGAGTCCGGCATTCGGAGCGCGACGGTCCCCCGGGTCTCCCCCAGGTCCCAGTCCAGCGACGGTTGCGCGCGCAGGATGACGGTGAGCCCGCCGGGCCAGAACTCGTCGACGAGGTCGCGGACCTGCTGCGGGATCTCGGTCGCCAACGCCTCGAGCGTCGGCGGTCCGGGGATCAGCACCGGGGGCGGCGACTGGCGGGTGCGGCCCTTGGCGTCGAGCAGGCGCTGGACGGCGGTCGCGCTGAAGGCGTCCGCCGCGACGCCGTAGACGGTGTCGGTCGGGACGACGACGAGTTCTCCCCGGCCGAGGGCGGCACGTGCGAGCCGCATCCCGGTCAGGAGCCCGTCGGGGTCGGTGCAGTCGTATCGGGAGGCCATGACTCGACGATGATAGTGCGACACAATGGACCGCATCGTGAACGAGACGCCCGCGCCCCGACTCCTGTTCCTCTTCGACATGGACGACGTGCTCGTCCGGTACGACTGGCGGGTCCGGATGGCGGCCCTCGGCGAGTACACCGGGCACTCCTTCGAGGAGCTCCGCCGACGCTGGTGGGACTGCGGCCACGAGTCCCGTGCCGAGGCCGGGCACTTCCCCGACGGCGACGCCTACCTCGCCGCCTTCGCCGAGGCGATGGGGTGTGCGGTGCCCGAGGCGGACTGGGCGCGCATCCGCGGCGCGGCGATGACCGAGCTGCCCGAGCGCATCGAGGCCGTCCGGATCGCGTCGGAGCACGGCCGTGTCGGCCTGCTCACGAACAACGGTCCGCTCGCGGGCCGGTGGATCGGGACGTGGGCACCCTCGTTGCCGCCGCTCTTCGGCGAGCACCTGGACACGACGAGCAACTTCGGCGCGCGCAAGCCCGAGCCCGAGGTCTTCGAGCGGGCGCTCGCGCACCACGGCGTTCCCGCCGAGCGCGCGTTCTTCGCCGACGACATGCCGGTCAACGTCGAGGCGGCCCGCGACGTCGGCGTCCACGCGGTCCTGGTCGAGGAGCACACCGACCTGCGTGAGGCGGTCCGCGCCTTCGTCGCAGCCCAGGAGCGGGTCGCCACCGCCTGACCCGTCACGTCCGCGACACGCAACGAGCGCGGTTCCTCGCAGCGCTGTACCGCTGCGCAGGTCCGCCGAGGTCGCGTCGCGCGGGGACCGGGACGACGGCCGGGAGGCCCGGGGAGCGTCCGCCTAGCGGGTGGCGGTGGTCGTGCGGTCGCGCCCCGTCAGGTCGACGTGCGTCTCCGGGGACCGGAACCCCCGCCGCGCGAGCACGTCGCGCACGCCGGCGCCCTGCTGCTCGGCGTGCTCGATGACGAGGAGCCCGCCCGGGACGAGGAGCCGCCAGGCCGTCTCGGTGAGTGCCCGGACGGCGTCGAGCCCGTCGGGTCCCCCGTACAGCGCGAGCGCCGGGTCGTGGTCGCGGACCTCGGGGTCGACGGGCACCATGTCGTCGGGGACGTACGGCGGGTTCGAGACGACGACCGAGACCGTGCCGTCGAGCTCCGGGAGCGCGTCGGCGAGGTCGCCCTCGACCAGTCGCACGGTGCCGCCGTGCCGATCGATGTTGCGCCGGGTCCAGGGCAGTGCCTCGGGTGACCGCTCGACCGCGTAGACGACGGCGTTCGGCACCTCGGTGTCCATCGCGACGGCGATCGCCCCGCTGCCGGAGCCGAGGTCGACCGCCACCGGCTCGGGCACCGCGGTCGCACGCAGTGCGTCGATGCCGAACTGCACGACGCCCTCGGTCTCGGGCCGGGGCACGAAGACGCCCGGCCCGACGGACAGCGTCAGCGCTCGGAAGTGCGCCTCGCCCGTGATGTGCTGCAGCGGCTCGCGGGTTGTGCGACGGGCGACGGCGTGCCGGAAGCGCTCGACGTGCTCCGCCGCGATGGCACCTCCCGTCAGGGCACGGACCTGCACGGCACCCCGCGACGTGTCGGTCGCCCAGGCGAGCAGGAGTTCGGCGTCGACGCGCGGGGTCGGGACACCGTGCGCGACGAGCGCAGCGGTCGCCTCGTCGAGGAGGCGATCCGCTGCGGACGTGGGACGACTGTCGGAGGTGATCCGTGCCTCCAGACCGGGCCTAGGCGTCCTGGTCGCCGATGGCGGCCAGGCGTGCCTCTTCGTCCGCCTGGATGGCGGACCGGACGACGGGCTCGAGCGCACCGTTCATCACGCGGTCCAGGTCGTACGCCTTGTACCCGGTGCGGTGGTCCGCGATGCGGTTCTCCGGGAAGTTGTACGTGCGGATGCGCTCCGAACGGTCCATGCCACGGATCTGCGACTTGCGCGCGTCCGAGGCGATGGCGTCGAGCTCCTCCTGCTGTCGCGCGAGGATGCGGGCGCGCAGGACGCGCATGCCGGCCTCACGGTTCTGCAGCTGGGACTTCTCGTTCTGCATCGCCACCGTGATGCCCGTGGGCAGGTGGGTGATGCGGACGGCGGAGTCGGTCGTGTTGACCGACTGTCCGCCGGGGCCGGACGACCGGTAGACGTCGATCTTGAGGTCGTTCTGGTTGATCTGGACCTCCTCGGGCTCGTCCACCTCGGGGAACACCAGCACGCCGGTGGTCGAGGTGTGGATGCGTCCCTGCGACTCGGTCGCCGGCACGCGCTGCACCCGGTGCACACCGCCCTCGTACTTCAGGTGCGCCCAGACGCCCTGGGACGGGTCGGTCGCGTTCGACTTGATCGCGACCTGCACGTCCTTGTAGCCGCCGAGGTCGCTCTCGGTCCGCTCGAGGAGCTCGACCTTCCAGCCCTTCGTCTCGGCGTAGTGCGAGTACATGCGGAGGAGGTCGGCCGCGAAGAGCGCCGACTCCTCACCGCCCTCACCGCCCTTGATCTCCATGATGACGTCGCGGCCGTCGTCCGGGTCCCGCGGGATGAGCAGCCGGCGGAGACGCTCCTGGCGCTCCGACAGCTGCTCCTGGAGCGCCGGGACCTCGTCCGCGAACGCCTCGTCCTCGCGGGCGAGCTCCTGGGCGGCGGCGAGGTCGTCCCCCGCCGCCTGCCAGGCCTCGTACGCGGCCTTGATCTGGTTGAGCTCGGCGTACCGCCGGTTCACCTTCTTCGCGCGGGCCGCATCGGCGTGGAGCGCGGGGTCCGACAGCTGCTGCGTCAGGTCCTCGTGTTCCGCCAGCAGCCCGGCCACCGACTCGAACACGCGTTACTCCTGGTGGCCGTCGTGGCGACCGCCGGTCGTGGGGACCGACTTCTGCACCTGGACCAGGAACTCGACGTTCGACTGCGTCTCCTTGAGGTTGCGGAGGACGACGTCGAGCGCCTGCTGCGGGTCGAGCCCGGCGAGGGCACGGCGCAGGCGCCACGTGATCTTGACCTCGTCGGCGGAGAGGAGCTGCTCCTCGCGCCGGGTACCGGAAGCGTTGATGTCGACGGCCGGGAAGATCCGCTTGTCGGCGAGGTGCCGGTTGAGGCGGAGCTCCATGTTGCCGGTGCCCTTGAACTCCTCGAAGATGACCTCGTCCATCTTGGAGCCGGTCTCGACGAGCGCGGTGGCGAGGATGGTCAGCGAGCCGCCGTCCTCGATGTTGCGCGCAGCGCCGAAGAAGCGCTTCGGCGGGTACAGGGCCGCCGAGTCCACGCCACCGGAGAGCACGCGGCCGGAGGCCGGCGTCGCCAGGTTGTAGGCGCGGCCGAGACGGGTGATCGAGTCGAGGAGCACGACGACGTCGTGGCCCAGCTCGACCAGGCGCTTCGCACGCTCGATGGCGAGCTCGGCGACCGTGGTGTGGTCCTCCGCCGGACGGTCGAAGGTCGAGGCGATGACCTCGCCCTTCACCGAGCGCTGCATGTCGGTGACCTCTTCGGGCCGCTCGTCCACGAGCACGACCATGAGGTGCGCCTCGGGGTTGTTCTTGGCGATCGCGTTGGCGATGGCCTGCAGCACGACGGTCTTGCCGGCCTTGGGCGGCGAGACGATGAGGCCGCGCTGCCCCTTGCCGATCGGTGCGACCAGGTCGATGATGCGCGTGCTGAGCTTCGCCGGCTCGGTCTCGAGGCGGAGGCGCTCGTTCGGGTACAGCGGGGTCAGGTCGTGGAACTCGACACGGGCCGCTGCCTCGTCCGCGGTCTGGCCGTTGACCGAGTCCACCTTGACGAGCGCGTTGTACTTCTGGCGCGCCTGCTGCTCGTTGTCGCGCGGCTGCTTGATCGCACCGACGATCGCGTCGCCCTTGCGCAGGTGGTACTTCTTCACCTGGCCGAGGGACACGTAGACGTCGCTCGGTCCCGGCAGGTAGCCGGTCGTGCGGACGAACGCGTAGTTGTCGAGGACGTCGAGGATGCCCGCGATCGGGATGAGGACGTCGTCCTCGGTGATCTCCGGCTCGAACTCGTCGTTCTGGCCGCCGCGGCCGCGCTTGCGGTCTCGCTGACGACGACCGCGGCCGGCCTCGGCCTCGTCGGCGTGCTGCTGCTGCTGGGCGTTCTGCTGCTGGCCGTTCTGCTTCTGCTGGCCGTTCTGCTTCTGCTGACGGTCGTCCTGCTTCGCGTCGCCGGACTTCTGCTCGTCCTGCTTGCCGTTCTGCTTCTGCTGCTGACCGTTCTGCTGGCCGGCGTTCGACTGGCCACCGTTCTGCTGGCCGCCGTTCTGCTGGCCGCCCTGCTGGTCACCGCTCTGCTGTTCGGTGCCCTCGGCGTTCTGCCCGCGGCCACGACCCCGACCACGGCTGCGACGTCCGCGGCGCGAACCGCCCTCGCCCTGCTGGTCGGCCTGGTCGCCCTGGTCCGTCGCCGAGGTCGGCTGCGCGCCGGTCGCCTCGTCGGTCTCGGGGGCAGCGGCCTGCTCGGCGCCGTCCCGCTGCTGGCCGCCGTCCTGCTGGCCGGCGTCCTGGTTCCCGCGGCGGCCGCGGCGGCGACCGGACTGCGCGGCCTCCTCCGCGTCCTTCTCGGCACGGACCTGGTCGAGCCCCGCGAGCAGGTCCTCGGTGCCGGTGTGCCCGTGGTTCGTGTGCTCCGCGGCCGAGGTCTGCGCGGTGTTCACCGTGCCGGCCGAGGAGGCGCGGCGCGAGCGGCGACCGCGGGGCTCCGGAGCCGACTCCGTCTGGTCGGCTGCGGCGTCGTCGGCGGCCGGCGAGGTCGCCGGTGCGGCCAGCGTCGGCTGCTCGTCGGGGGTCTCCTGCACCGCGGGTGCGGCCTCCGCGGCGGCGGGTGCCTCGTCGGCCGGCGTCTCGGCAGCGGCGGCGTCGGTCGACGGGCGCTTGTCCTCGATCGACGCGATGAGGTCGCCCTTGCGGAGCTTCGAGAGCCCCGTGATGCCGAGCGAGGAGGCGATGCGCTGGAGCTCCGGGAGGCGGAGCGCGCGCAGGTCGCTGGGGATCTCCACCGGGGTGGAGTCGTTGACGTTCGTCAAGGTCGGTGTTTCCTTTCGAACCGCAGAACGCGGAGAGTTTCCACCGTCCCGGCGCATGGGTGCGCTGCGACCGCCGTTCAGACGACGGACCGGGATTCGGTGATCTGAAAGAGAGTGCCCCCGCGCACCGGACCCTGCGCCAGCGCCGACGGATCCGGTTCGGATCGGTCTGTGCGCCTACGCTGGATCGGCTTCGAGCGCCGAGTGCGGCACCACTGTAGCACCACCGAGGTCCACGGCCAGCATGAGCGCCCGCCAGTCGGACTGCGCGTGTCGCGCCACCAGGTCGGCCGCGGTGAGGCGCTGTGCCGGGTCGCTGCCCAGCACGAGCAGGCTCGGCCCGGCGCCGGACACCACCGCGGCGAGCCCGTGCTGCCGCAGCAGACCGATGAGCGCGTCGGTCTCCGGCATGGCGCTCGCACGGTACGACTGGTGCAGCCGGTCCTCGGTCGCGGCGAGCAGCAGCTCCGGGCTCTGGATGAGGGCGGCGACGAGCAGCGCCGAGCGCGACACGTTGAACGCGGCGTCCTCGTGCGGCACGCTCGCGGGCTGCAGGGACCGCGCGAGCTTCGTCGAGAGCGTCGACGCCGGCACGAAGACCACCGGCGAGACGCCGCGGTGCACCAGCAGGCGCTTGACCGCGGGACCCTCGGCGGTCATCCACGCGATCGTCAGACCACCGAAGAGCGCCGGGGCGACGTTGTCGGGGTGGCCCTCCATCTCGGTGGCCAGGGTGAGCAGGGTCGACGCGTCGAGGTCGACGACCCCTTCGAGCAGGCCGCGGGCCGCCATCAGCCCGGCGACGATCGCGGCGGCCGACGAGCCCATGCCGCGGCCGTGCGCGATCGCGTTCACGGCGTGCAGCTCGAGTCCGGGCTGCTCCACACCGGCGTGCTCGAGGCCACGACGGACGGCCTGCACGACGAGGTTCGACTCGTCGGTGGCGACCTCACCGGCACCGACGCCCTCGACGATCACGGTCGCGCCGGGCTCCGGACGGACGCGGACGACCACCTCGTCGTAGACCGACAGCGCCAGCCCGAGCGAGTCGAAGCCGGGGCCGAGGTTCGCCGAGGTCGCCGGGACCCGCACACGGACCGCCCGTCCGGCCGGTACAGCGTTGCGGGCGGTCACGCCCTCCCCCGGTCCGGACGAGCGGTCGACGCTCACGCGGAGCCGACCAGTCCGAGCACCTCGGCGACCGACTTCGTGTCGACCGGGACGCTCGTCGGTGCGACCTCGCCGCCGTCCTCCGTGCGGAGTGCCCACTGCGGGTCCTTCAGGCCGTGGCCGGTCACCGTGATGACGACCTTCGCGCCCCGCGGCACGACACCGGCGTCCGCACGCTCGAGCAGCCCGGCGACGCCGATGGCCGACGCGGGCTCGACGAAGACCCCGACCTCGGCGGACAGGATGCGGTGCGCGGCGAGGATGCCCTCGTCGGTGATCGCACCGAAGTAGCCGTCGGTCTCGTCACGCGCCTCGAGCGCGTACTGCCACGACGCCGGGTTGCCGATGCGGATGGCGGAGGCGATGGTGTCCGGGTGGCGGACGACCTCGCCCGAGACGATCGGGGCGGAGCCGGCGGCCTGGAAGCCGAACATGCGCGGCATCCGCGTCGAGCGGCCCGCGGCGACGTCCTCGCGGTAGCCGCGGGAGTACGCGGTGTAGTTGCCCGCGTTGCCGACCGGCAGGAAGTGGAAGTCCGGGGCGTCGCCCAGCACGTCGACGACCTCGAACGCGGCGGTCTTCTGCCCCTCGATGCGGTCGTTGTTCACCGAGTTGACCAGGTGCACCGGGTAGTTGGCGGCGAGGTCGCGCGCGATGTCGAGGCAGTCGTCGAAGTTGCCCTGCACCTGCAGCAGCTGGGCGTCGTGCGCGACGGCCTGGCTGAGCTTGCCCATCGCGATCTTGCCCTCGGGCACGAGCACCGCGGCGGTGATGCCAGCGTGCGTGGCGTAGGCGGCCGCCGAGGCGCTGGTGTTGCCGGTCGACGCGCAGATGACGGCCTTCGCGCCGTGCTCGACGGCCTTCGAGATCGCCATCGTCATGCCGCGGTCCTTGAACGACCCGGTCGGGTTCATGCCCTCGAACTTGACGTACACGTCCGCGCCGGTGCGCTCCGACAGGCGTCGGGCCGGGATGAGCGGCGTGCCGCCCTCGCCGAGGGTGACGACGGGCGTCGCCTCCGTGACGTCGAGACGGTCGGCGTACTCGCGCAGGACTCCCTGCCACTGGTGGGCCATCAGGCTCTCCTTGTTCGGTGTTGTGCAGTCGGGTTGCTGACGGTGCGGGGCTAGGCCCCGACCACCCGCAGGACGCTGGTGATCTCGACGACGACGTCCTCGCCCCGGAGCGCGACGACCGTGGCGGCCAGGTCGGACTCGCGGGCGAGGTGCGTGCCGATGACGAGGTTCGCGGTGCCGGCCGTGCCGTCGCCCGGGTCGGTCGCGGCGGACTGCTCGACGGTCTCGACGCTCACGCCGTGCTTCGCCAGGACGCCGGCGACCGTGGACAGCACGCCGGGGGCGTCGGCCACGTGCAGCGTGATCTGGTAGCGGGTGCGGACCGTGCCGATCGGGAAGACCGGCAGCGCCGACTGGGTCGACTCCGCGATGCCGGGGCCGCCGATGACGTGACGACGGGCGGCGGACACCAGGTCGCCGAGCACGGCCGACGCGGTCTCGACGCCACCGGCACCGGCGCCGTAGAACATCAGGTCGCCGGCCGCCTCGGCCTCGACGAACACGGCGTTCTTCGCCCCGTGCACGCTGGCGAGCGGGTGCGACTCCGGCACGAGCGCCGGGTAGACACGGGCGCTGACGCCCTCGACGCCGTCCTCGTCGGTCAGGCGCTCGGCGGTCGCCAGGATCTTCACGACGTAGCCGGCCTTCCGCGCGGCGCGGACCTGCTCGATCGTGACGGCGGTGATGCCCTCGCGGTGCACGGCGGCCAGGGGCACGGAGGTGTGGAACGCGAGCGAGGCGAGGATGGCGGCCTTCTGCGCGGCGTCGTAGCCCTCGACGTCGGCGGTCGGGTCGGCCTCGGCGTACCCGAGCTCCGTCGCTGTCGCGAGGGCGGCCTCGAAGGTCGAGCCCTCGCGGTCCATCAGGTCGAGGATGAAGTTCGTCGTGCCGTTGACGATGCCCATGATCCGCTCGATGCGGTCGCCCGCGAGCGAGTCGTGCAGCGGCCGGATGATCGGGATCGCGCCGGCGACCGCGGCCTCGTAGTAGAGCTGTGCGCCGACCTGCTCCGCCGCGGCGAAGAGCTCGGGGCCGTGCGTGGCGAGGAGCGCCTTGTTGCCGGTGACGACGTCCGCACCGGACTGCAGCGCCTGGAGCACCAGCGTGCGCGCGGGCTCGATGCCGCCGATCAGCTCGACGACGATGTCCGCGCCGAGGATGAGCGACTGCGCGTCCGTCGTGAAGAGCTCCTTCGGCAGGTCCACGTCGCGCGGAGCGTCGAGGTCCCGCACCGCGATGCCGACGAGCTCGAGTCCGGCACCCGCGCGCGAGGCCAGCTCGTCGCCGTGCTCGAGGAGCAGGCGCGCCACCTGGGAACCGACGGAGCCGGCTCCGAGCAGCGCGACGCGGACGTTGCGGTATTCGATCATGTGGTGCGCATTCCTGTGGGGCGGGCGGCAGCCCGGTCGGGTCGGGGTCAGCGGCGTCAGCCGGCGACGACCCCCGTGTCGCGGGCGAGCAGGTCGTCGATCGACTCGCCACGGACGAGGATACGGGCTGCGCCGTCCGCGACCGCGACGACCGGCGGACGGCCCACGTGGTTGTAGTTGCTGGCGAGGGACCAGCAGTAGGCACCGGTCGCCGCGACGGCGAGCAGGTCACCGCGGTGCACGTCGCCCGGCAGGTACTCGTCGTTCACGACGATGTCGCCCGACTCGCAGTGCTTGCCGACGATCCGGGTCAGCACCGCCGGGGCGTCCGAGCTGCGGGCGAGCCGGGCCGTGTAGTCGGCGCCGTACAGCGCCGGACGGGCGTTGTCGCTCATGCCGCCGTCGACCGACACGTAGGTGCGGGTCGCCGAGGAGCCGTCCTCGGTCTCCAGCGAGACGGGCTTGACGGTGCCGACGCGGTACAGCGTGGTGCCCGCCGGGCCGACGATGTAGCGCCCGGGCTCGACGGCGATCTCCGGGACGGGGATGCCCCGCTCGGTGCAGGCGTCGGCGACGATCGTGGCGAGGGCCTCGGCGACGTCCTCGGGCGCGAACGCCTCGTCGGCCTCGGTGTAGTCGATGCCCCACCCGCCGCCGAGGTTCAGCTCCGGGACCGGACCCGTCGCCACGAGTTCGGCGTGCACGTCCATCAGTCGCCGAGCTGCCTCACGGAACCCGGACTCGTCGAAGATCTGCGACCCGATGTGCGAGTGGAGTCCGACGAAGGCGAGCGACGGCTCTGCCCGGACCGCGGCCGCGGCGGCGGCGGCCTCGCTCAGGGGGATGCCGAACTTCTGGTCCTCACGCGCCGTGGCGAGGTACTCGTGCGTCGAGGCGTGCACGCCGCTGTTGATCCGGATGCGCACGCGCTGGACCGTGCCGGCGTCGGCGGCGGCACGCGCGACGCGGCCGATCTCCTCGTGGCTGTCGAGGACGATCGTGCCGAGGCCGACCTCGACCGCGCGGGCGATCTCGGCGTCCGACTTGTCGTTGCCGTGGAAGCCGAGCAGCGCGGGGTCCGCTCCCCCGGCCAGCGCGACGGCGAGCTCGCCGGCGGTGCAGACGTCGAGTCGCAGTCCGGCACCGGTCATCCACGCGGCGACCTGGGTCGTGAAGAACGCCTTGGCGGCGTAGTACACGTGGGCACGCGTGCCGATGCGGGCGAACGCCTCGGTGAAGGCCGTGCGCACCCGCGCCGCGCGCGCCTGGACGTCCCGCTCGTCCACGACGTAGAGCGGGGAACCGAACCGGGCGACCAGGTCCGACGCCGAGATGCCGCCGACGGCGAGCTCACCGTCGTCCGTCCGCGTGGCCGAGGCCGGCCAGATCCGCGCGGTCAGCGCGGAGGCGTCGGCGGGGAACCGCAGCCGCGGCGGGGCAAGGGGGTTGGCGCTCACGGGACCCGATCCTACCGAGCCGCCACGGGCCTCCAGGCCGGTGTTACGCCCGTCGGCCGCGGTGGTGACGCGCCGGGATCGACGGCGTCAGCCGCAGGCGCCGACCGTGCGCAGGCCCTGCTCGGTCAGCGGCAGCGAATCGGCGGTGACCCGGACGGTGGCCTCGGCGGAGGTCACGTCGACGGACCGGACCCGGAGCTGCTCGGGCAGGAACTGCGCCGTGCAGACCTGCACCGGGACGCCCGTGACGCCGGGGATGCGGTCGACCTTCAGGCCGAGGTCCGAGTTCGTGATGCGGACGCTCTGCGGGGTGATCGTGACGCCACGGCCGTCCTGCTGTGCCACCACGTCGCCGGTGGCCGCGTAGCCGATGTCGTACCCGAGCACCGCGGTCGAACCGGACAGCTCGACGCCGCCGTCGACGAGCCGGAGCCGCTCGAACAGCGGGCTGTACTTGGCCAGGTCCTGCACGCTCGTCGCGGCGAGGGTGACGTGGCCGTCGACGTCGTGCACGTCGCCCTTGCCGTCCACCGGGACGTCGCGAGCGGTGACGTCGGCGGCCAGCGGGACCCCGTCGACGGTCAGCCGGTCCGCGGTGATGTCGACCCGGTCGAGCGTGCCGGCGAGCAGCTGCGGGACGACGATACCCTCGGCGTGTGCGGTGACCTCGCCGGTGGCGCCCTCCGGGAGCGACTGCTCGACCTGGTCGGCGATGATCCGGTCGACGACGCCCCGCAGCACGAACTCCGCGACGACGACGAGCGCGGCGAGCACGAGCACCAGGACGACGAGGACGACGGGCCAGCGACGGCGCTTCCGGGAGGGCTCGGTGGCGACGGACATGCGTCCCACCCTGCCAGGTGCTCCCCGCAGCCGGCCTGGAGGCGCGGTGTGCGCCCGGTGTGCGCGCTGCGGCGGGCGCGGCGGGGCGCGGCGCGACGTGGCGCGGTGCGCGGGGCGCGGTGCGCGGCCCGGCGCGGCGCGGGGCGCGACGCGGCGCACGGCCCGGCGCGGCGCGACGTGCTCGCGCACGACCGGAAGCACGTCGCGCCACGTGATCACGTGGCGCGACGTGCTTCCGGTTGTGCAGATGCGTGCTGGGCGCGCCGGCGACGAACCATTGAATCGACATCGAACCAGGCGGATCGCCTGGTTTGATGTCGAGAACGTGGTTCGACGCGACGCGACGCGACGCGACGCGACGCCGCGCAAGCGCGCGGCGCGACGCCGCGCTACATGCGCTCGGGCGCGCTCACCCCGAGCAGACCGAGACCGTTGCGGACGACCTGCCCGGTCGCGTCGTTCAGCCACAGGCGCGTGCGGTGCAGGTCCGACACGGCCTCGTCGCCGAGCGGCGTCACCCGGCAGGAGTCGTACCAGCGGTGGTACAGCCCGGCGAGCTGCTCGATGTACCGCGCGATGCGGTGCGGCTCGCGGAGCTCCGCGGCCTGGCGCACCACGCGCGGGTACTCGGCGAGGGCTCCGAGGAGGGCGCTTTCCGTCTCGTGCGTGAGCAGGGACGCGTCGAACGCGGAGCGGTCCACGCCCGAGGCGGCGGCGTTGCGGGCGACCGACTGCGTGCGGGCGTGGGCGTACTGCACGTAGAAGACCGGGTTGTCGTTGGTGCGCTTGGTGAGCAGGTCGAGGTCGATGTCGATCGAGGTGTCGCTCGCGAACCGCACGAGGGCGTAGCGACCGGCGTCGACACCCACGGCGTCGACGAGGTCCTCCATCGACACGATCGTGCCGTTGCGCTTCGACATGCGGAAGGGCTGGCCGTCCTTGAGCAGGTTCACCATCTGGCCGATGAGGATCTCGAGGTTCTTGCCGGGCTCGTCACCGAACGCCGCGCACATCGCCATCATGCGACCGACGTAGCCGTGGTGGTCCGCGCCGAGCATGATGAGGTTGCGCTCGAACCCGCGCTCGCGCTTGTCGAGGTAGTACGCCAGGTCGCCCGCGATGTACGCCGGCTGCCCGTCGGACTTGATCACGACGCGGTCGCGGTCGTCGCCGAAGTCGGTCGTGCGGAGCCAGAGCGCACCCTCGGCCTCGTACATCTTGCCGAGGGACTGCAGCCGCTCGATGGCCCGCTCGACGGCCTTCGACTCGTGCAGCGAGTTCTCGTGGAAGTAGACGTCGAAGTCCACGCCGAAGTCGTGCAGCGAGGACTTGATGTCGGCGAACATGAACTCGACGCCCTCGCGGCGGAACAGCTCCTGCGCCTCGTCGCGCGGCAGGTCGCGCACGTCGGTGCCGGCGGGCAGCGTCGCGATGACCCGCGCGGCGATCTCGCCGATGTAGGCACCGCCGTAGCCGTCCTCCGGCGTGGGCTCCCCCAGCGCCGAGGCGACGAGCGACCGGGCGAAGCGGTCGATCTGTGCGCCGTGGTCGTTGAAGTAGTACTCACGGGTGACGAGGCCGCCCTGCGCCTCGAACACGCGGGCGAGCGAGTCACCGACGGCGGCCCAGCGCACACCGCCCATGTGGATCGGACCGGTCGGGTTCGCGGACACGAACTCGAGGTCGATGGACACGCCCTCGTACAGGTCGCCGTGTCCGAACGCGTCGGCCTGGTCGACGATCGTGCGGGCGATCTCACCGGCGGCGGCGGCCTCGAGCGTGATGTTGATGAAGCCGGGGCCGGCGACGTCGACGGACGCGACACCGTCGAGCTCGGTCAGCTCGCCGGCGATCTCGGTCGCGAGCTCGCGCGGGTTCGTACCGAGGCGCTTCGCGAGCTGCATCGCCGCGTTCGAGGCCCAGTCGCCGTGCGCACGGTTCTTCGGCCGCTCGAGGGCCACGTGGGACTCCCC
The DNA here is from genome assembly GCF_030803485.1 of Curtobacterium sp. 260. NCBI lineage: Bacteria > Bacillati > Actinomycetota > Actinomycetes > Micrococcales > Microbacteriaceae > Curtobacterium > Curtobacterium sp. 260. The sequence continues at coordinate 198,418 of NZ_JAURUY010000005.1, forward strand.
GATCGTCACGGTGTCGGACGCGCCTCGTCGCTCGACGATCCCGGTCAGGATCGACAGGTACGCGGCGGAGAGTTCGGCAGGAGTCACGAGGGTCGAGTCTACCGGGACGCCCAGGTGCCTCGCGGGCCGGTGCCGGACGGCGTGCAGCATCATGGCTGGATGACCTCCCGCAGCCGTCTCCGGGCGATCACCGTCGCCCTGCTCTCCGTGTCCGCCGCCGTCGCCCTGTCCGGCTGCACGGGCGGGTCCGACGACGCGGCCCCGAGCGCGAGCGCCACCCCGATCGGCACCGCCGTGCGGCAGACGTGCGCCGAGCTGCTGCCCACGAGCGTCCTCGCCGTCTACGGCAAGACCTTCGAGCAGGACACGACCTGGACGCCCGCGAAGGGCACGCCGGCCGCGACGATCACCCGCCAGCGCGGCCGGGTCTGCCACCTCGTCGCCACCGACGACCCGTCGACGACGATCACGCTCGCCGTGGCGCACCTGCCTGAGAAGTCGCTCACGACGCTCAAGGACGCCCTCTACGAGCGCGGTGGGTCCGTCCCGACCTACCGCGTCGAGGGCTACTACGCACTGGACGACGGCGTCGGCCGCGCCGATGCCTTCCCGGATCCGTACTGGGTCACCACCGAGTCGACGCTGTTCACCGAGCCCGGCGGGGCGCAGCCCGTCGTGGACGCGGTGCGCTCCGTGCTGCTGCCGTCCGCGACGGCCAGCCCGGCGGGCTGACGGCACCGCAGCCGGACGGGAGGCACGGTGCGGGCCCGTGCCGCGCCTCCCGTCCGACGGCCGGTCGCGACACGGGCGCGACACGCACTGTCGGGACCGGCTCGCGTTACCTGCTACGGTTGATCTCACCCACGAGCCCCCATAGCTCAGGGGATAGAGCACTGCCCTCCGGAGGCAGGGGCGGAGGTTCGAATCCTCCTGGGGGCACATCGAGCCCCCGGCGTCATCGCCGGGGGCTCTCCTCGTGCACAGGGTGCGTCGCCTGGTCCGGGGCCACCCGTTCCGCCTCGGGGTGCACCTCGTCCCAGAGTGCGTCGAGGGACAGTCGGACGACGCTCGCGACCGCGGCGATCGTGGCGAACGACGGCGTCGCGATGCGACCGGTCTCGATCTTCCGCAGGGTCTCGGGCGACACGCCCGCATCGAGGGCGACGTCGAGGATCGAGCGCTCGCCCCGAGCACGACGGAGCAGTGCGCCGAGCCGGCGACCGCGTTCCAGCTCGGCGGGGCTCAGCGGGAGTCGGACCATGGCGCCGATACTAGTACCGGCCAGACAATACCGGTACGATCATCGGCATGATCGAGATCCTCTCCCCCGCCGAGGTCGACCGGGCCCGCCGCACCGGCGCCCTCGTCGGCACGATCCTGCAGACCCTCCGGGAGCGGACGACGGTCGGCACGAACCTGCTCGAGGTGGACGGGTGGACCCGGACGATGATCGAGGACGCCGGCGCGGTCTCCTGCTACGTCGACTACGCCCCCCCGTTCGGTCGTGGCCCCTTCGGCCACCACGTCTGCACCGCGGTGAACGACGCGGTGCTCCACGGCCTGCCGCACGACCGCGAGCTCGCCGACGGCGACCTGCTCACCCTGGACCTCGCGGTGACCCTGGACGGGATCGCCGCCGACGCGGCGATCAGCTTCGTCGTCGGGCGCGCCGACCCGGCGGACACCGCCCTGATCGACGCCACCGAACGGGCGCTGGCCGCCGGCATCGCCGCCGCGGGCCCCGGCGTCCGGACCGGGGACGTGTCGCACGCCATCGGCGAGGTCCTCACCGCCGCGGGCTACGCCGTGAACACCGAGTTCGGCGGGCACGGCATCGGCTCGACGATGCACCAGGACCCGCACGTGGCGAACACGGGTCGGCCGGGGCGCGGCTACACCCTGCGACCGGGGCTGCTCCTCGCGCTCGAACCCTGGGTGATGGCGGACACGGACGAGCTCGTGACCGATCCCGACGGGTGGACCCTGCGGAGCGCGACGGGGGCGAGGACCGCGCACACCGAGCACACCGTCGCGATCACCGAGGACGGCGTCGAGGTGCTCACCCGTCCCGGCAGCTGACGCGGTCGAGGTCGGCCACTGCGCCTCCACGTCAGCGTCTCAGCGCCTCCACGTCAGCGCGAGGCTGGAGCGGTCGCCGCGGACCCGGCGCGGGCTCAGGCGTGGGTGAGCGCGATGAGCGCGACGTTCATGGTGCTGTAGGCGCCCTCGGAGCGAGTGGCCTGTCGGACCCGGCCCCGGAGGACCTCGTAGCGGCCGTCCTGCTCACGGACGAAGCCGATGACACCGCTCGCCGGTGTCGAGACGCGGTGGTAGCCGTCCTCCAGTGGGACGACCTCGGTGCTCGTCGTACGCTCCATCGCTTTCCCCTTCCGCTCGTCGTCGAACGATGGCCTCCACCATACCCCGGTCCGGGGTACAAGTCCTCCAGATGACGGACGTCGCCGGGGGTCGTCCGAGGATCAACCCGCTGTGTGCGTGCTCTGGATAGCATCGGGGCGACGGCGCCCGTGCGGGGGCCGTCGGGGGCGCAACGTGGGCTCCCGGACGACGGATGGAGGACGGATGCGAGCGGCTCACCACGGATCGCGCACCGACGATCGATCGGCCCCTCGGGCGCTCGGTCGGCATCGCGAAGGCCCCCACGCGGCCGTCCGCGGCGCCCGCTCGGCGATCACACGCGCCGTGGGTCGGATCGGTGCCGTGCTCCTCGCGGCCGGACTCGTGATCACGCCCACCGCAGCAGCCCACGCGACGGACCCGGTCGACCTGGGCGGCGCCTACGTGGTCGACGAGGCCGGTGCCCTCAGCAGCGGTCAGCGGACCCAGGTCGAACGGGCGGTCCAGGACCTCTACGACCGGACGCAGACGCAGCTCTACGTGGTCTACGTGCCGACCTTCACGAACCCGACCGACCACGCCGCCTGGGGTGACGCCCTGATGGAGCGCAACCAGATCGACTCCGACGCGATCGTGCTCTCCGTGGCGGTCGACGACCGGATCGCCGACATCCAGCAGACGAACGCGACCGCACTGTCGAGCAGCGACGTCGAGTCCGCCTACCAGCAGGACGCCGTCCCGCAGCTGCGGGACGGCGACTGGGCGGGCGCCGCCGTCGCCCTCGCGGACGGACTCGTCTCCTCGCAGGCCCCGCCGGACCTCACCTGGCTGTGGGTCCTGCTGCTCGTGGTCGTCGTCGGTGCGGTCGTCGCCGTCCTGGTGATCCGCACCCGCAACAAGCGACGCACCGCCGAGGCCGCACGAGCGCAGGAGGCGTCCCTCGCCGGGCTCGAGCGCAAGGCGGGCGCGGCGCTGGTCACCATCGACGACGAGCTCCGGACGGCCGAGCAGGAGGTCGGCTTCGCCACGGCACAGTTCGGCGAGGACGCGGCGAAGCCCTTCGCCGAGGCCGTCGCGACCGCGAAGCGGAACGTGCGGCAGGCGTTCTCCTACCAGCAGCAGCTCGACGACGAGGTACCGGACTCCCCGCAGCAGCGCGCGCAGTGGGCGAACCAGATCGTCGCCATCTGCGAGCAGGCCCACGCGTCCATCGACGAGCAGACCGAGGCCTTCGACCACCTGCGGTCCCTCGAGGACGGGGTCGAGGACGCCGCGACCGCCCTCGCCTCCGCGGTCGCGGCAGCCCCGGTCGAGCTCGACGCCGCCCGCCGCGCGCTCGACCGGGTGCGCGGGTCGTACGGCGGCCGGACCCTGGCGACGGTCTCCGACAACGTCGACCAGGCCGAGCAGGTCCTCGGCTACGCGACGGAGCGGTCGCAGGCGGCGACCGCGGCCATCGCGTCCGGGGACAAGGGCGAGGCGGTCATCGCCGTGCGCGACGCCCAGCACGCGCTCGCACAGGTGCAGCAGCTGACCGCGAGTGCGACCGGCGCCGAGCGCACCTTCGCCGAGGCGACCGCCCGAGTCCAGGCGATGCGCGCGGACATCGAGGGAGACGTCGCCGCAGCCCGTTCGATGCGGTCCGGCGACCCGGCCCTCGCGGCCGCGGTGACCCGTGCCGACACCGTCCTCCGCCAGGGCTCCGACCCGCGCGACCCGATCGCCGCCGTCGACGCGCTGACGAAGGCGAACACCGAGATCGACGCCGCACTGGCCGCCGCGCGCGGTGCACAGGAACAGCAGCAGCGCGCACGCCGCGCCCTCGACGACGCCCTGCGCGACGCCCGGGCCCGGATCAGCCAGGCGCGCGACTTCATCTCGCTCCGCCGGGGAGCCGTCGGCACGACGGCCCGGACGCGCCTGTCCGAGGCCGAGCGCGCGCTCGACGACGCGGTCGACCTCGCCACGAGCGACCCCGCCCGTGCCCTCGGGGCTGCACGCGCCGCCGAGCAGTACGCCGCCGCGGCGATGGACGCGGCGAACGACGACATGGGCGGATGGCCCGGGCAGGGCGGCGGCGGCAACGGCGCACAGCTCGGGGGCCTCGTGACCGGGATCGTGCTCGGCGGCCTCCTCGGCGGACGCGGCGGCAGCTACGGGGGCGGCTCCTTCGGCGGCGGGGGCTTCGGCGGCGGCGGGGGCTTCAGCGGCGGCGGGGGCTTCGGCGGAGGCGGCGGCGGGGGCGGCGGGGGCTTCTCCGGCGGCGGCCGCTTCTGACAGCCGACACCACCCCCTCGGGACACACGACCACCAGGACCAGCAGCACCACGAGAGACCTTCCACGAAAGGGAACACAATGGCAAAGCAGACGATTCTCGGCCGGATCTCCTCGCTCATCCGGGCGAACGTGAACCAGCTCATCGACGACGCCGAGGACCCGCAGAAGATGCTGGACCAGCTCGTCCGCGACTACACGAACAACATCGCCGACGCGAAGACGGCGATCGCGCAGACGATCGGCAACCTCCGCCTGCTCGAGCAGGACCACGAGGAGGACAAGCGCGCAGCGACCGAGTGGGGTCAGAAGGCCGCCAACGCTTCGGCCGCCGCCGACAAGTACCGCGCCGAGGGCAAGACCGCGGACGCCGACAAGTTCGACAACCTCGCGAAGATCGCGATCGGCAAGCAGATCGCGGCCGAGCAGGAGGTCAAGGACAACGAAGGCCCGCTCGCCACGCAGAACGAGCAGGTCGAGAAGCTCAAGTCCGGCCTGGCCGGGATGGAGCAGAAGCTCGGACAGCTCAAGGCCAAGCGCGACTCGCTCGTCGCCCGTCAGAAGACCGCCGAGGCGCAGTCCAAGGTCAACGACGCCATCGGCAACATCGACATCACCGATCCGACGAGCGACCTCAACCGCTTCGAGGAGAAGGTCCGCCGCGAGGAGGCGAAGGTCCTCGGGCAGCAGGAACTGCAGTCGTCGAGCCTGGACGCGCAGTTCGAGAGCCTGGAGGACGTGGGTCGCGACGCCGAGGTCGAGGCACGTCTCGCCGCGCTGAAGAACGGCGGGTCCGCGGGTATCTGACGCGGAACTGCGGACGGCGCCGGACCCTGCTGCCAGACTGAGACGATGCAGTTCCTCGTCGTCGGTCAGTGGCAGGGTTCGGCGTCGTCGCGCGCGATGCGCCTCGGCGACGGAGCACAGGCCATCGCAGCCGATCTCCCCCGCGCCGCCACGACCGTCGTCGACGTGCCGGCCGGCGCGGGCGACCGGCTCGAGACCGCCGTCGCCCGCTACACGTCGGTCCGTGCCGTGGCCGGCCGCGTCGCCGAGGAGACCGGCGTCGCGAGCGAACCCGTCCTGGTGGTCGGTGGTGACGGGTCGAGCGTGCTCGGCGCCTCCGTGCTCGTGCGTCCGGACACCGCGTTCGTGCGCATCGCCGGATCGAGCGGCTACCGGTCGCTGAACCGCGCACAACCCGTCGCAGCCGAGACCGCCGTCCTGCGCCTGCTCGTCGACCGCCCGGAGGACCTCTTCCCCGACCTGCCGGTCCTGGACCCGGCCAGGGTCGTGCTCGCCGGGGTGCGCGGAGTCGAGGACGCCGAGATCGCCGCCCTCGACCGGGTCGGGATCACCCACCTCGACGTGGACGCGGCGACGCCGGACGCGATCGCGGTCGCGGTCGGGTCCACCGGTGCCGAGCGCGTCTTCGTCCACGTCGACCTCGACGTGCTCGACCCGGCCGAGGTGGACGGACTGCTCGAGCCGGTGCCCTTCGGGCTCGACGCCTCCGGTCTGGTCGAGCGCATCCAGGCCGCGACGCGGGGACGGCGACTCGTCGGGGCCGCGTTGACCGGCTTCGCACCGGTGGACCCCGACCGAGCGGTCGACGACCTGGGCGTGATCCTGCGTGCGGTCGGTGCCCTGACGACCGCGTCCCGCACCACCGACCGCGGCTGACCGGTCCTCCGGATCCGCGCCGCGCCGCACACGGCCGACGCCCCGCCGCTCCGCGTAGGTTCGTGAGCATGACGGACTACGACCTCATCGTGATCGGCGCCGGCGCTGTCGGCGAGAACGTGGCGGACTACGCCCAAAAGCGTGGCCTGTCGGTCGCCGTGGTCGAGGCCGAACTGGTCGGCGGTGAGTGCTCCTACTGGGCGTGCATGCCGTCGAAGGCGCTCCTCCGCAGCGGCCACGCGGTCGCGGCCGCGAAGCGCGTCGACGGTGCCGCGCAGGCGGTCACCGGGCACGTGGACGCCGCGAAGGTGCTCGCGCGCCGCAACTCCTTCACCTCCGACTACCAGGACGACAGCCAGGTGGCCTGGCTCGAGTCCGCCGACATCGCCCTGATCCGTGGCCACGCCCGCATCACCGGCGAGAAGACCATCGAGGTCGGCGGCGAGACGCACACCGCACGCGCGGCCGTCGCCGTCGTGACCGGTTCGCTGCACCAGCTGCCGGACGTCCCCGGTCTCGCGGACGCGCAGCCGTGGGGCACCCGCGAGGGCACCAGCGCCCAGCAGGTCCCGGAGAGCCTGCTCGTCATCGGTGGCGGCGTCGCCGGCTCCGAGCTCGCGACCGCGTGGGCATCCCTCGGGTCGAAGGTCACCCTGGTCGCCCGGCACGGGCTGCTCGGCGGCATGGAGCCGTTCGCCGGTGAGCTCGTCGCCGACGCGATGCGGGAACTCGGCATCGACGTCCGCACCGGTGTCAGCCCGACGCGGGTCGACCGCGACGAGCACGGCCTGGTCACCACGACGCTCGACGACGGCACCACGGTCGTGACGAGCGAGGTCCTCGCGGCGACGGGTCGGAAGGCGCACACCGCCGACCTCGGCCTCGAGTCGGTGGGGCTCACCCCGGGCGACTGGCTGCAGGTCGACGACACGATGCTCGTGCAGGGCACCGACTGGCTCTACGCCGTCGGCGACGTCAACCACCGCGCACTCCTCACCCACCAGGGCAAGTACCAGGCACGCGCCGCCGGTGAGGCCATCGCCGCACGGGCGCAGGGCCGACCGGTGCACGCCGAGCCCTGGGGCGCCCACGTCGCGACCGCCGACCACGCAGCCGTCCCGCAGGTCACCTTCACCGACCCCGAGGTGGCGAGCATCGGCCTGACCGAGGCCGCGGCACGCGAGCAGGGCATCGACGTCCGCGCGGTCGAGTACGACCTCGGTGCGACCGCCGGTTCGGCGCTGCAGGCCGACGGCTACACCGGCCGGGCGAAGATGGTCGTCGACGAGTCCCGCGGCGTCGTCGTCGGCGTGACCTTCGTCGGACAGGACGTCGCCGAGATGCTCCACGCGGCGACGGTCGCGGTCGTCGGCGAGGTCCCCGTCGACCGGCTCTGGCACGCGGTCCCGGCGTACCCGACGATGAACGAGGTCTGGCTCCGCCTGCTCGAGACCTACGGCCGACCGGAGTAGGGGTGCGCAACCCGCTCCTCGACTCCCCCGTCTCGCGCGCCGGTTGGGTGTTCGCCACCGCGGTCGGACTGGCCGTCGGGGTGCCCTTCTCGACCGGACGGATCCGGGTCGAGGACGGGTTGATCGTGTGCACGGGGCTGCCGCGCTGGGCGTTCCGGCGCGGCGGCACGTGCGTCGGGTCGGTGTACCTGACGCGGGACAACGACGGCCCGCGCGTGCTGCGGCACGAGCGGGTGCACGTGACGCAGTGGCGTCGCTACGGCATGCTCATGCCGCTGCTCTACGCCCTCGCGGGGCGCGACGCCGCCCGCAACCGCTTCGAGGTGGAGGCCGGACTCGAGGACGGCGGCTACCGCTGACCCGGTGACCCACCACCGGACGGGAGGCGCACGGCGGGTCCGCCCCGTGCCTCCCGTCCGTCAGGCGGCCCGCTCCGAGCCACCGAGCGGGCCGCATCCGTCACCCTCGCCACCCCGGACCGACGGATCGCGCCCGCTCGACGAACACGAGCGGCACGTCCCGCCCGCTCGTGGCAGGCAGCGCCCGCTCGACGAACACGAGCGGCATGTCCTGCTCGCTCGGGGCAGGCAGCACCCGCGCCGAGCCGTCGGCGGTCAGGCGACGCGCCGGCGCGGCACCACCAGGGGTGTCCCGGTCTCCGGGTCGGGCACGACCACGCAGGGCAGTCCGAAGACGTCCTCCACCAGCTCCGAGGTCAGCACCGCGGCCGGCGTGCCCTGTGCCACGATCGCCCCGTCGCGCATCGCCACGAGGTGCGTCGCGTACCGGGCGGCCTGGTTCAGGTCGTGGAGCACCGCCACGACGGTGCGGCCCGCCGCGTGCAGTGCCGAGGCGAGCTCGAGCACGTCGTACTGGTGCGCGATGTCGAGGAACGTCGTCGGCTCGTCGAGCAGGACGATGTCGGTCTCCTGCGCCAGCACCATCGCGATCCACACGCGCTGCCGCTGCCCACCCGAGAGCTCACCGACGCTCCGGTCGGCGAGCGACACGGTGTCGGTCTGCTCCAGCGCGGCCTGCACGGCGGTGCGGTCGGAGCCGGACGACGGGTGCAGCAGGTCCTGGTGCGGGAAGCGGCCGCGGGACACGAGGTCCCGGACGGTGATGCCCTCGGGTGCGACGGGCGTCTGGGGCAGCATGCCGACCCGACGGGCGACGGCCTTCGGGCGGAGCGAGTCGATCGGGGCGCCGTCGAGGAACACCGTGCCGGCGCTCGGCCGGAGGGTGCGGGCGAACGCCTTCAACAGGGTCGACTTGCCACAGGCGTTCGGACCGACGATCACGGTGAGCTCCCCGTCGGGCACGTCGACGTCGAGCGACGACACCACGGTCCGGTCGTCGTACGCCAGGGTCAGCCCGCGCGCCCCCAGGGCCGTCGTCGGGACGGCACCACCGGCTCGCCCGGACGGCGCCGGGGCGGACGCTGCCGTGTTCAGTGCTCGGCCTTGCCGTGCCGCCAGTACCCCATGAACGCGACCTGCCGACGGTCGAGTCCGACGCCGCGCACGAGGTGTCGGCGGAGCTCCTTCACGCAACCGGCCTCGCCCGCGATCCAGGCGTACACCGGTCGCTCGTCGAGCGCGGCCGGCACGTCCCAGAGCACCTGCTCGTCGACGTCCACGTCGGCCAGGTCCACGGCGCCGCGCACCGGTGCCGCCACCGAGGCGGCCCCGGTCGTGACCTCGGCGGCCCAGGCGTGCACCTGGTCCGTCATCCGGACCCCGTGCGAGGCACCGTTGCGGGCGATCCACCGCACCTCGACACCGGCGGGTGCGGAGACCGGCAGCCGGTCGGCGTCGGTCGGGACCTCGATGAAGACGTGTCCGACGGTCGCCACGTCGAGTGCCTCGAGGATGGCGCAGATCGCGGGAGCGGCGGTCTCGTCCCCGGCGAGCAGGATCCGGGTCGCGCTCCCCGGCGCGAACTCGGCGGCGCCGCTCGGCAGCTCGGCGGGCGAGGACGGCACGGCGGGACCGACGATGCGGAGTTCGTCCCCGACCCGACACGACGACACCCACCGCGAGGCCGGTCCGGTGTCCCCGTGCGCCACGAAGTCGATGTCGAGCTCGCGGGCGTCCGGACGGAATGACCGGACGGTGTAGGTGCGGAGGGGGTTGCGCTGGGCGTCGGGCAGTGCGCGCCACGCGCCGTACCAGTCGTCACCGTCGGGCAGGTCGCTGAACCCGTGTCCGGGGATCGGCAGGACGACCTTGATCCGCTGGTCGAGCCCGACCGCGGAGAAGTCCGCGAGCGCGTCACCGGTGAGCGTCACCCGGACGAACGACGGGGTGAGCGCCGACACGGCCGCGACGCGGACGGAGAAGACTCGGTACCGGGCTGCCACGAGGTACGAGTATGGCATGCCTTACCTAAGGCTTCCAGGGTGCAACGGGGTACCCGACGGGGTGCGAGGATCGGACCCGTGCACGAACCCGACGACGAATTCTCGGACCTGGCCGCGCTGGCGGCTGCGAGCGGCGTGACGGAGCCGCTCCGCGCCTCCCGGCAGGTGGTCCGGACCGACGACGGACGCGAGACCGCGGCGATCCGCTGGGACACGGCGGACGTCCGGGAGGCACGGATCACCTACCTGCACGGGCTCGGCATCGACGCGCACAGCTTCGACCAGACGGCGATCGCGGTCGGGCAACCGGCGGTCGCCCTGGACCTGCCCGGGCACGGCCGGTCGTCCTGGCGGGACGACGCCGACTACGGCGCGAGCGCGACGGCGCCGCAGGTGCTGGCCGCACTCGACGCCCTCGGGGTCCCGCCGGGCGTGGTCGTCGGCCACTCGCTCGGTGCCATCCTCGCCGCCCGCCTGGCCGCGACCTCCCCCGAGCGCGTCACCGGCCTGGTGCTCGTCGACATGTCCCCGGACTTCGCGCAGCGCGCCGTCGACCGCATCGCCCGGGCACTGGAGGACGAGACGCCCTTCGCATCGCTCGACGAGGTCGTCGACCGCGCCGTCGAGGCCCGCGTCGGGGACGACCGCGCGGTGCTCCTCCGCGAGGCCCGGCACACCACCCGACTCGGCGAGGACGGCCGGCTCGTCCGCCGGCACCACTTCCCGCACCTGCCCTCGGGTCGGACGGCGTCGGTGGGGCGGTTCGCCGACGCGTGGCCGGACCTCGAGGCCCTCGCCGTGCCGGTGCTGCTCGTCCGGGGTGACCGCGGGTACGTCTCGCCGAAGCTGCACGCCGGCTTCACCGAGCGGCTCCCGGACGCCGAGGTCGTGACGGTGACGGCACGGCACGCGGTGCAGAACCAGGCCCCCCTCGAACTGGCGTCGGCGATCCGGGCATGGGGAGCACGGCACCGGTTGTTGCACGAGGTCCAACAACCGTCATCCGGCTCCGAACGCCGGTAACCTCGTGCGAGCGCGAAGCGACGACCGTCGCCCCACGCGCCCGGAAGGAACCCACAACCCATGAGTCCGCTCCTCCCCCGCCGCGGTGGCCGTGCAGCACGCGTCGCCCTGGCCGCCACCGCGGTCGCCGTCGCCTCGGCCCTGACGCTCACCGCCTGCTCGGGCTCCGACAGCAGCAGCGGTGGCGACGACGCCACCGTGCGCGTCGGCCTCGTGCTCGAGCCCACGAGCCTCGACATCCGCACGCAGTCCGGTGCCGCGCTCGACCAGGTGCTCATCGACAACGTGTACCAGGGCCTGGTGGGCCGGACGGCGGACGGGGAGATCCGCGACGTGCTGGCGTCGAAGCACGAGGTCTCGTCGGACGGGAAGACGTACACGTTCACGCTCCGCGACGGCACGACCTTCCAGGACGGCAAGCCCGTCACGGCCGCCGACGTCGTCTGGTCGCTGCAGCAGGCGAAGGACAACGCGTCCTACGTGGACTCCGCCAAGCTCGCGGGCGTCTCGTCGATCAGTTCCCCGTCGGACGGGATCGTCGAGCTGCAGCTCGAGGCGCCGGACTCCGATCTGCTCTTCAACCTGACCGGCCGCGCCGGGCTCGTGCTCGAGCAGGCCGCGACGAACGACCTCTCCGACAGCGCCAACGGCACCGGACCGTACGCGGTGTCGGCGTGGAAGCAGGGCGACTCGCTCACCTTCAGCCGGAACGACGACTACTGGGGCACCGAGCCGAAGGTCGCGAAGATCGTGTTCCGGTACATCACCGACCCGTCGACCGCCGTCAACGCGATGGCGAACGGCGACCTCGACGTGCTGAACCCCGTCGACGGCACCCTGCAGGGCCAGCTGCAGGGCAACCCGGACATCGAGCTGCACCGCGGCAAGACGACCGACAAGTACACGCTCGCCTTCAACGACGCCCAGGCGCCCTTCACCGACGAGCGGGTGCGCCGGGCGATCCGGCAGGCGATCGACCCGAAGGCGCTCATCAAGGCCATCGGCGGCACGGGCGTCGAGCAGGGCGGACCGATCCCCGAGCTCGACCCCGGGTACGAGGACCTGACCGACATCGACGCGTACGACCCCGACAACGCGAAGAAGCTGCTGGCCGAGGCCGGGAAGACCGACCTGGACCTGACCCTCACCTACGCCAACGTCTACCCGGCGACGATCGGTGACGTGCTGAAGTCGCAGCTCGCCGACGTGGGCATCACCCTGAAGGTGGAGCGGGTCGACTTCGCGACGTGGCTCGACCAGGTCTTCACGAAGAAGGACTTCCAGCTCTCGGTCGTCGACCACGTCGAGGCCCGCGACTTCGGCAACTGGGCGAACCCGGACTACTACTTCGGGTACGACAACCGCGAGGTGCAGCGGCTCTACGCGGAGTCGATCGCCGCGACCTCGCAGACCGAGAAGGAACAGGCGCTCCGCAAGGCTGCGCGCATCGTCAGCGAGGACGCCGCGGGCGAGTGGCTGTACACCGCGACGGAGATCACGGCCGTCCGCAAGGGCGTGACCGGGTTCCCCGTCGACGGCGGCAACTCGCGGCTCGACCTGGCCGGACTGGCCGTCCGGTGACCGCTGCCCCGCCGGTCGCCGGGCGCTCGTCCGGCGCTGCGCTCCGGGCTCGCGCCGCCGCCCCCGTAGCATCGGACGCGTGACCCGGTTCCTCGTCGGGCGACTGCTGCTGCTCGTCGTCGGCCTGCTCGTGGCGAGCATCATCGTGTTCGCCACGCTGCGCGTGCTGCCCGGCGACGTCGCACAGATCGTCGCCGGCACCCAGTCGACGCCGGCCCAGGTCGAGCAGCTCCGGCAGCAGCTCGGCCTCGACCGGCCGGTCGTCGTGCAGTACCTCGACTGGATCGGCGGTGTGCTCCGCGGTGACCTCGGCCGCTCACTCGTGACGAACGGCGCCGTCGGTCCGGAGATCGCGCAGAAGCTCGCCGTCACGCTGCCGCTCGCGGGGATGTCGCTGGTGGCCGCCCTCGTGCTCGGGGTGCCGCTCGGGGTGCTCGCTGCGGTGCTGCGCCGTCGGGCCGGCGGTGCGGTGATCGGCTTCGTCGCGCAGGCGGTGGCAGCGGTCCCCGTGGTCTGGGCCGGCATGCTCCTCATCGCGCTGTTCGCCGTCACGCTGCACCTGCTGCCGACGCAGGGCTTCCCGCTCGACGGGTGGGACGAACCCGGTCGCGCGTTCTCGTCGCTCGTGCTCCCCGCGCTCACCATCGGCGCCGTCGAGGGCGCCGTGATCCTGCGCTTCACCCGCTCCGCCACGCTCACGGTCCTGGACGCCGACCACGTCCGGACCGCGGCGGCGATCGGCCTGACGCGGACACGGGCGCTCCTGCGGCACGGCCTGCCGTCGGTGGCGCTCACCGTGCTGGCCGTCCTCGGCGTGCAGATCGCCGGCCTGCTGGTGGGGGCCGTCGTCGTCGAGCAGCTCTTCTCGCTCCCGGGGGTCGGACGGATGCTCGTGACCGACGTCGGGCGACGCGACGTCACGAAGGTGCAGTCGGAGCTCCTCGTGCTCACGAGCCTGGTGCTGGTCGTCGGCTTCGCGGTCGACGTCGTGCACCGTGCGCTCGACCCCCGGCAGCGGGAGGTGGGCGAGTGATCCGCCGTCTGCTCGCCCGACCCACGGGGTGCTTCGCCGTCGTCGTGCTGACGCTCCTCGTCGTGCTCGCCGCGGTGTCCCTCGTGTGGACGCCCCAGGACCCGTTCCGCGCCGACCCCTTCCAGCAGTGGGCGGCACCGAGCCTCGCGCACTGGTTCGGCACCGACGCCGCAGGGCGGGACATCGCGAGCTACCTGCTCGCCGGTACCCGGACGACCGTGCTCGTCGCGGTCGGCTCCGGCATCGTCGCGAGCGTGGTCGGCATCGTCCTGACGGCGATCGGCTCGCTGACCACGAGGTGGGTCCGAGAGGGCACCGCCGTCCTCCTCGACATCCTCGTCGCGTTCCCCACGCTGCTGACCGCCATGCTCCTGACGGCGGTGTTCGGCGGGTCGCTCGGCGTCGTGGTGGTGAGCGTCGGGCTGTCGTTCGGCGTGACGATCGCCCGCGTCGCGCGTGGTGAGATCCGCCGCATCGCCCGGAGCGACTACGTCGTCGCCGCACGGGCTTCCGGCGTCGGGCCCCTCGGCGTGCTCACCCGCCACCTGGTGCCGAACGCGGCGCCGCTGTTCACCGTGCAGCTCTCGCTCGCGATGGCGACGGCGGTCCTCGCCGAGGCCGGCCTCTCCTACCTCGGCTACGGCGCGGGGTCGGACACGGCGTCGTGGGGCAACCTGCTCGCCGACCTGCAGACGTACATCGGCGTGCACCCGTGGAGCGCGACCTGGCCGGGTGCCGCGATCGCCCTCGTCGTCGCCGCGCTCTCGCTGCTCGGTGACGCGGTGCGCGACGCGACCGACCCGCGCCTGACCACCGGCGACCGAGCGGCCACCGGCACGCCGGCTGCAACGGGCACCCCGGCCGGCGACGACCCGGCCACCGGCGCCCCGGGCGCAGACCGACGCGCACCGGACGGCACCACGACGACCCCGGGGGTGACGGCGTGAGCGATCACCGGACCGGACGCGACGGTCTCGAGGTGACCGGACTGACGGTCCGCATCGCGGGGCGGACGGTGCTCGACGACGTGACGTTCACCGTGCCTCCCGGCCGACGCGTCGGCGTGATCGGCGCGTCCGGATCCGGCAAGTCGATGACCTCGCTCGCCCTGATGGGCCTCGAACCGACGGGGGCCGAGGTGACCGGGAGCATCCGCCTCGACGGCACCGAGCTCGTGGGGATGCGCGATCGGGACCGGGCGCGCCACCGCGGTTCCGGCATCGGCATGGTGTTCCAGGAGCCCGCGACCGCCCTCGACCCGCTCCGCCGTGTCGGTGCGCAGGTGGCGGAACCGCTCCGACTGCACCGCGGGCTGGACCGCCGTGCGGCCGCCACCGCCGCGGTCGCACTCGCCGACGCCGTCGGACTGCCCGACCCAGCCGCGCTGCTCCGCCAGTACCCGCACCAGCTGTCCGGTGGACAGCGACAGCGCATCTGCATCGCGATGGCGATGGCCGGCGCCCCCGCGTACCTGGTCGCCGACGAGCCGACGACCGCGCTCGACGTCACCACCGAGGCCCGGATCCTCGAGCTCTTCGAACGCCTCTCGACCGAGCGCGGGACCGGCATGCTCTTCGTGACGCACGACCTCGCGGTGCTCGCCCGGATCGCCGACACCGCCGTCGTCCTCGACCACGGCCGCGTGGTCGAGCAGGCGTCGGTGCGGTCGCTGCTCGACGCCCCGCAGCACCCGACGACGGCGGCCCTCGTCGACGCCGCCCGCGCCACCGCCCGCCGCACCGGAGGCCCCGCATGACCGACGCGCTGCACGCCAGCGGCCTCCACCGCACGTACCGCCTGCCACGCCGTGGCCCCTTCGAACCCGGCCCGGTGCGGACCGCCGTCGACGGGGTCGACCTGACGGTCGCCTCCGGAGCACGGCTCGGCATCGTCGGTGAGTCCGGGTCCGGCAAGTCGACGCTGGTGCGGCTGCTCGCCGGCCTGGAGGCACCCACCGCTGGCTCCGTGTCGGCCGGCGGTCGTCCCGTGGTCGCGTCGGCCTCCGCGGCCGCGATGCGCTGGTTCCGTCGCGAGACCGGGGTGGTGTTCCAGGACCCGTACGCGTCCCTCGACCCGCGGATGCGCGTCGGCGCGATCGTCGCCGAGCCGCTCCGTGCGCTGCAGCTGCCGGGTGATCACCGCGCGCTCGTGGCCTCGGTCCTGGAGCGCGTCGACCTGCCCGCCGACGCCGCCGACCGGTACCCGCACGAGTTCTCCGGCGGGCAGCGGCAGCGCATCGCGATCGCCCGTGCGGTGGTGCACTCCCCGCGGATCCTGTTCGGGGACGAGCCGATGAGCGCCCTCGACGTGGTCGTCCGCGCCAGGGTGATCGACCTGTTCCGCTCGCTCGCCGACGACCTCGGGCTGACGCTCGTGCTCGTGTCGCACGACATCGGCGTGGTGCAGCGGCTGTGCGACACCGTGGCGGTGCTCTCCGAGGGGCGGATCGTGGAGCAGGGGCCGGTGTCGCTGCTCGACGACCCGCGGCACCCGGTGACGCGGGCGCTGGTGGCGGCGGCCCCGACGCTGCCGTAGGGGCGCGGGGCGGCGGTCGGCGGGGACGGTCGGCGGGGGTCGGCGTCGGCGGGGGTCGGTCGGCGGGCTTCGCGCGGGCGGAGTAGGCGACGCGACACTTCCGCTGTCGTACGACGACCACGGTGTCACTCGGCCCGGCAGCCGCGACCGGGCTCCGGTCAGGACGACAGATGCGCTGTCGTACGACGACCACGATGTCGCGCCATCCTCCCGAGCCGCGGCATCGCACGCGTCGATCGACGTGCGCATCGTCGCAGTCGCGACGCGCCAACGACGACGCCCGATCCGCGTCAGCCCGGCGTCACCACGTCGCCGGGTGCCGCCGCTGCCACCGCAGCCGCCGCTCGAGCTGCGCCCCGATCGCGAGCAGCACGCGCTCCCCGCCCGGCCGTCCGATGAGCTGCACACCCATCGGCAGGCCTGCCCCGTCCGGGTGGTCGTCGTCCGTCACCCCGACCGGCAGCGTGATCGCGGGCAACCCCGACACGTTCGCCATCGAGGTCCAGGGCGAGTAGGCGCACTGCCGCCGGAAGTCCTCCTCGGGGTCGTCCCCGTACCAGCCGAGCGGACGCGGGGTCAGCGCCAGCGTCGGGGTGAGCACGGCGTCGTACGGCGCGAACGTCCGGATGAGCCCGGCCGAGAAGGCGTCGAGCGTCGTCATCGCGTCGAGCACCTGCGTCGCGGTCAACGCACGTCCGCGCTCCACCAGCCACGACACCAGCGGGGTGAGCGCGGACAGGTCGATGCCGGGCACGCGGGGCAGCCCCGCAGCGCCGGACTCCCACGCCACCCGGAACGCCTCGGCGTACGGCAGCCGGGGCATCGCGACGTCCTCGACCCCGTGCCCGACCTCGCCGAGCACCCGCACGGCGGTGTCGACCGCTGCCCGGGCGGCAGGGTCGACCACGACGTCGACGGTGTCGTCCCACGGCGAACCGTCGAGCACGCCGACCACGAACCGCCCCTCGCCGCGCACCGCAGCGGCGGTGAAGGGCCCGTCCCCGACGTCGGGCGTGACCAGCGCGTACGGCGAGGGCTCGGGCAGCCCGGTCGGTGCGACCAGGGCGTCGAGGAGCATCCCGGCGTCGGCGACGTTCCGCGTGATCGGCCCGGCGACGCTCAGCCCGCCGAGGCCGGACCGACCGGGCATCGACGGCACCCGGCCGCGGCTCGGCTTCAGTCCGACGAGACCGGTCGCTGCGGCGGGGATGCGCACCGATCCCCCGCCGTCCGTCCCCACGGCCGCGGGCACGAGTCCGGCGGCGACGGCCACGGCGGTGCCGCTCGACGATCCTCCGGGCGCCCGCGTGGTGTCGTACGGGTTCCGGGTGGTACCGATCCGGGTCTCCGACGACGACGACATGCCGAACTCCGGCGAGGTCGTCTTGCCGAGGCTCACCGTCCCCGCTGCGGCGAGCGCCGCCACCAGGGGGTGGTCGGCGGTCGCGGGTGTCACCGGCAGCGCGGCGGAGCCGTGCCGGGTGGGCACACCGGCGCGGTCGTACAGGTCCTTGTCGGCGGTGGGCAGGCCCCAGAGCGGCCGGGAGGTCGGGAGGAGCGTCCCCAGTCGCGCCGCGTGCTCGCGTGCCGTGTCGGCGGTGACGGCGACGAACGCCCCGAGCGACGGGTCGAGCCGCTCGATGCGGGCGAGGTAGTGCTCGGTCACCTCGAGCGCGGTCGCGTCCCCCCGACGGATCCAGTCCCAGAGTTCCTGCGCCGAGAGGTGGTGGAGTTCGAACACGGTCCCCGAGCCTAGGCCTGCAGGTGCACGGCGAGCACGTCCCGCACCGTCGTCCAGTCGTGCGGCCCGTAGCGGTCGTTCGCGACGTGGTGGAGCTCGGCCTCGCCGCTGAACATGCTGACGAAGTACTGCATCCCCTGCCAGGCGGGGAACGGCTCCGCGTCGTCGGCCCGCGAGAGCCGTCGTCCGACGCGTGCCATCGCGGAGAGCGTCCCGGAGGTCCCGGCCCACTGCGTGCGGAACCGGGTGCCGGTGAGCCGCGAGAGGGTGTCGGCGACGCTCCGGGCGGTGACCCGGTCGCCGGCGACCTCGACGACCCGCGGCGCGTCGGGGTCGAGGGCGACGCGCGCGGTGACCCAGGCGGTGTCGTCCTTCGTGGTGAAGTCGAGCACCTGGTCCGGGGACGACCAGTACAGGACCGTGTGGCGGTCGAAGAGGATCATCGGAGCCTGTCCGGTGATCATGTCGGTGAACGCGCCGTTCAGCACGGAGGTCGCCCGGATCGGTGCGGCGTCCAGCGTCGCGGCGAACTCGCGGCGCAGCTCGAAGTTCCGGTTCGTCCCGGGGGTGATCGCGCGGTAGTCGGCCGAGTAGTCCGACGGGACGAACCGCGGGACGCCGGCGTCGACCGCCGCGGCGAGCAGCGCGGTCTGTGCGTCGACGACCACGGAGCGGGTGCCGCTCACCGCCGAGACGACGACGTCGACCCCGGCGAGCGCCGTCACGAGTCCGTGGTGGTCGTCGTAGGCGGCGCTGACGACGGAGACACGGTCGGACCGTGCGGTGAGCCGGTCGGCCGCGGGCCCGGTGGCCGAGCGGCTCAGTGCTCGGATCCGGACGTCGGGGTCGGCCGCGAGGAGCGCGTCGACGATGCGGGAACCGAGGTCCCCGGTGGCGCCGGCGACGAGGACGGTGGTGCTGGTCATGCACCCGACGCTACGCACGGGCGTCCGGCCCCGTCCGTCACTTGCATCCTTCGGTGGAACTCCCGGTGGTGCATCCCTCCGCCGGTCGTCCCGACGAACGGTCCTCCCTAGCGTCGGTGTCATGACGAACACGACCGAAGTCCGGCCCGGAGCCGGCACCGCTGCACCCCGTGCGACGGGGGTCCGGGGTGTGGTGTCCCGGCACCCGCTCGCCTCCTTCGCCACCCTGGCGCTCGGCCTCAGCTGGCTCGCGTGGGTGCCCTACATCCTGAGTCCGCACGGTCTGGGCGTGTGGGACCTGCACTTCCCGGAGTTCCTCGGCACGGCCCAGTTCACCGGGATCCTGCCCGGCGCGCTCCTCGGTCCGCTCGGCGGTGCGTTCGTGGTGACCGCCCTCGCCGACGGCCGTCCGGGGCTGCGGCGCTGGGTCGGTCGGCTCTGGCGGTGGCGGGTCTCCTGGTACTGGTACGCACTGGCACTGGTCGGCGTCCCGGCGCTCATCGTCCTGACGGGTCTGCCGTTCTCCGGCGGGAACGTCCAGGCACCGACCGCTCTCGCCCTGCTCGCCCTCGTGCCGGGTCTCGTGGTGCAGTTGTTCACCACCGGCCTGTCGGAGGAGCCCGGCTGGCGCGACTTCGCCCTCCCCCGACTGCAGGACCGCTTCGGACCGCTCGGCGCCGCCGCGGTGCTCGGTCCGCTGTGGGCGCTGTGGCACATGCCGCTGTACCTGTCGGACTGGGGCGGGTGGCCGGACGCGCACTGGTCGGAGCCGGTCGTCTTCGCCCTCTTCACGATCACGTTCAACGTCGTGATGACGTGGGTGTTCAACCGCACCGGCGAGAGCCTGCCGATCGCACTGCTGCTGCACGTCGGCGTGAACAACACCATCTCCACCCTGTGGGCGGACATGTACCCGGGGATGACCGCGGGCACGATGATGCACGGGCTCACGATCGTCTCGACGGTGGCCGCCGCCGTCCTGCTGGTCGCCACCCGGGGCCGGCTCGGGTACGACCGCCGGCTGGGAGGCACGGACCACCTCCCCGCGTCGGCCTCCGCCCGCCTCGTAGGATCGAACGATGGCACCCGCTGAAGCGAGTGCGGCTCGCGTCGCCGCCGACTCCCGCACCGCGCGGGTCGGCGGCGACCGTCGCCTCCGTCGGACCGACGTCCTCGTCGCGGTCGCCACCGCGGTCGTCTCGCTCGCGCTGCTGCTCGGGCTGCCGTACCTCGACACCGTCGACCCGGACACGTCCGGACATCCACTCTCGGCTCCCGAGTTCGGCGACGCCGACTGGACCGCGGTCGCACTCGGACTCCTGGTCCAGTCCGCGGTCCTGCTGGCTGCTCGTCGAGTCCCCCGAGCGGTCCTCCTCGCGGTCGCCGCCGTCCCCGTCCTCGTGGTCGCCGTCACCTCCGGCGGAGACCTGTTCGGCCTCACCGCGCTCCCCGTCGTCGTGGCGGTGGTGCTCGCTGCCCTCCGGGTGCCGCTCACCCGGCTCTGGCCGTCGGTCGTCGGGACGGCGGCACTCGTGTCCGCCGGCACCGCGGGCAACTGGATCGAGCTGAACGGCGCGCTGTCCGGCCGTTCCCTCGCCGACGCACTCGGCGACGCACTCCCTCAGGGCGTCACGCAGGCCATCGGGGCCGTCGGGCTCCCGCTCGTCGTGGCGCTCGTGGTGCGGTCCCGGCGCGAGGTCCGGGCCGCGAGGGACGCCGAGGTCGCCGCCCGGACCGCCGAGGCCTCCGCAGCGGTCCGCGAGCAGGACGCCCGGGTCGACGCAGCCGTGTCCCGCGAACGCGCGGCCATGGCGCGGGAGCTGCACGACATCGCGGCCCACCACCTGTCCGGGATCGCCCTCATGTCGGCCGTCATCGACCGGCAGATCGACACCGACCCGACCGCGGCGCACGAGGGCGTCCGTCAGGTGCGGGAGCAGAGCACCGCGGTGCTCGAGGACCTCCGTCGCCTGGTCGGCCTGCTGCGGGACGACGCCCCCGCGGAACGTGCCGTCGAGACCGTCGCGGGCATCGTGGACCTGGTCGAACGTGCCCGGTACCGGTCCGACGTGCGGCTCGAGGTCCTCCGCGGTGCGCACGAGGTCGCCGAGGGCGTCGGGCCCCTGGCGCAGCTCGCGGCCTACCGCACCGCACAGGAGGCACTGGCGAACGCCGCCCTGCACGCCCCCGGCGCCGTCGTCACGGTCACGCTGGACGACCGTGCAGCCGGGCACCTGGGGCTGACGATCGAGAACGCCGCACCCGCGGTGTCCGCGGCGAGCGCGGACACCCCCGCAGGACCGGGTAAGCCGACCCCGGAGCGTCCGGGAGCAGGCGGCAACGGGCTGCGCGGGATGCGTGAGCGGGCGGACCTGGTGGGGGCGCGCCTCCAGGCCGGGACCACACCGGACGGCGGCTGGGTCGTGACGCTGCGACTCGGACGCGAGACGCCCGAGGTGGCCCGGTGATCCGGGTCCTGGTGGCGGACGACCAGCCGCTCGTCCGGGCGGGGGTGTCGGCGCTCCTGGCGGCCGAACCGGACGTCGAGGTGGTCGGGGTGGCGGCCGACGGCGGCGAGGCCCTGACGCTCGCACGGAGCACGCGGCCGGACGTGGCGGTGCTCGACATCCGGATGCCGGTCCGGAACGGCATCGAGGTGGCGCGGGAGCTCTGCGCCCCTGACGCCGACCCGGCGGTGCCGGTGCTGATGCTGACGACCTTCGACCTCGACGACCTGGTGTTCGGGGCGCTCGAGGCGGGGGCGTCCGGGTTCCTGCTCAAGGACGCGGAGCCGGACGTCATCGTCGGTGCCGTGCGCCAGGTCGCCGCCGGGAACGGCACGATCGACCAGAGCCTGACGCGGCGGGTGCTGCGGGAGTTCGTGTCGCGGCGGAGCCTGCAGCCGGTGACGGGCGACCGGGCCTCGGAGCTGCTGACCGCGCGGGAGCGGGACGTGCTGCTGCTCCTCGCACAGGGGATGTCGAACGAGGAGATCGCCGAGGCACTCGTCGTCGAGGTCTCCACGGTGAAGTCGCACCTCGCTCGGATGCTGCCGAAGCTCGGGGTGCGCTCGCGCCTGCAGGCGGTGGTCTGGGCGTACCAGAACCGCGTCGTGGCCGTCCCCGAGGGCTAGGCGACCGCGAGGCAGTGCGCCAGGACCGCCTGCTGCACCGGCAGGAGCGCACGCTTCGCCCCGTGCCCCACGAAGGCCGGGCTCGCGATCGCGTCCGCGCTGACCTCGCGCCCACGGACGAACGGCGGGCACGGGGCGAAGCGCACCCCGTCGGGCGCGAGCGCCAGGACGTCCGCGGTGACCCGGTAGGGCTCGAGCGCAGCGGCGTGGCGACCGGGTCCGTCGGTCACGACGACGTCCGCGTCGGCCATCGCCCCGGCGAGGTCCTCCGTCCACGCCACGTCGGGCGCTCCCATTCCCTCGGGGCAGCACTGGAGCAGGTCGAAGCCGAACAGTCGCGACGCCTCGGCCCAGGCGCGCGCGATGTTGCCGTCGGCGCCGACGAACCGCACCCGGAGCGACCCGACGTCGCGCCCGCGGGTGAGTGCCCACGGGTCCGCGAGCACCTCGCACGGGTGGTTGACGCTCGTCATGGCGTTCACGACGGGCACCGCGTCGGCAGCGGCGAGCGCCTCGAGGACGGACAGGTCCCGGTGCCGGACGACGAGCACGTCGACGAAGTCCGCGAGGTACCGGGCGACGTCGTCGTGCGCCTCGTCCTTGTCGAGCGACTCCGGCGGGAACACGATCGGCTGGAGTCCGGCGAGCGCCGCACCCCGCTCGAAGGACGCCCTCGTGCGCAGGCTCGTCGGCGGGAAGAACACCGCCGCAGCCCCGTCCAGCACCGGACCGGTGCCCTGCTCGTACCCGCGGGCGAGGGCGAACACCGCGTCGGTGTCGTCGGTGGTCCAGTCGTCGAGTCGCAGGAGGTGGCGCACGTCGCCACGCTAGGGGCGGTCACCGCCGTTCGGTGCCCGCCGCCCCGCGCAGGCCGACAGCACGGAGGACCGGACCGCGGCGTCGCCGTCGCGGGCCGGGTCGACCAGGACCGCGCGCATCCCCGCGGCACGTGCCCCGGCGACGTCACGCTGCGGGTCGTCGCCGACGAACAGGCACGCGGCGGCCGGGACGCCGAGCTCGTCGGCGATCCGCTCGAACGCGCGTCGGTCCGGCTTGGCCACCCCGATCCGCTCCGACGTGCACACGACGTCGACGAGGTCCGACAGCCCCGTGGCGGCGAGCTTGTCGCGCTGCTGCTCCTCGGTCCCGTTCGTCAGGACACCGACGGCCCGGTCGGCGTCGCGGACCGCGCGCAGGAGCGGAGCACTCCCGGGGAACGGACGCCAGGCGGCCCGGTACGCGGCGAGGTAGCGGCCGAACAGGAGGTCGAGCTCGTGCGGGTCCTGCGGTGGCCGGAGCCCGGCGAGGGGCAGGACCTCGACGAGCCGGGCTCGACGCTGCTCGGCGAAGTCGACCTCCCCGCGTCGCCACCGTTCGAAGTGCCGCTCCTCCGCCTCGGCCCACGCGGCCCGCAGGCGGTCGGTCGCCGCGACACCGAGCGCGCCGAGGAGGTCGTCGACGGCTCGCGCCGCTGCTCCCGCGTGGTCGAACAGGGTGCCGTCGAGGTCGAACACCACGGCACGGACGTCGAGGGTCATCCCCGCACCGCGTCGACGACCCGTCCGACCGCGGCCGCGACGGCCCGCTCGCGCACGGTGGGGTCCTCGTGCTCGGACTCGTGGACGAACGCCGTCGCCCCGCGGACCGCGCCGCAGAAGTCCACGACGCCGTGCTCGAGCTGCGTCCGCAGCGCCTGCTCGTACCCGTGCCGCTCGTACACACCGGCGTCGTCCCCGGCGATCGGCAGCAGGTGCACCGTCAGTCGGCCGAGCCGACGGTCGATGCGCCCGTCCTCGCCGACGCCGAAGGCCCACCCGTTCACGAACACCCGGTCGAGCCAGCCCTTGAGCAGCGCGGGCACCGACCACCACCACACCGGGAACACGAGCACGAGGTGGTCGGTCCCGTCGAGGCGCGCCTGTTCGGCCGCGACGTCGGGCGCCGGGTCGGTCCCCGTCCGGTACGTGTGCCGGTCGGCGGCGGTGAACCGGGGGTCGAATCCCTCGGCGGCGAGGTCGGCGACCGTGACGGGGCCCGCGCCGGCGGCGTCGAGCGCCGCCTCGAGGCGGTGGGCGACGGCGAGCGTCAGCGAGTCGGGGTCCGGGTGGGCGGTCACGATGAGCGTCGACACGGCTCGATCCTGCCAGCAGCGGGTGCACGGACGCCCCACAGGACGGGAGGCGCGGTGCGGGCCGGCACCGCGCCTCCCGTCCGGCGGGTGGGGACGACGTCAGTCGTCGTAGCGGTAGAAGCCCTGTCCGGTCTTCACGCCGAGACGGCCGGCGTCGACGTGCTCGCGGAGCAGCCGACGGGGACCCTCCGGCAGGTGCGGGTCCTCGGCCGCGTAGTGCTCCTCGATGTCGAGGACCACGTCGAGGCCGACCTGGTCCATCATCCGGAAGGGCCCGGCCGGTGCGCCGCTGTTCACCTGCCACATGGCGTCGACGTCCTCGGGCGTCGAGACGCCGTCGGCGACGACCGCGAGCGCCTCGCGCTTGATGGCGGCCCAGATGCGGTTGAAGATGAACCCGGTCGACTCGCGGCGGGCCAGGAACGGGTGGACGCCGTAGCGGGGCAGCACCTCGAGCAGCAGGTCGATGACCGCGGGGTCGGTCTGGCCGTCGCTCATCAGGTCGACGGCGTTCTGCTGCGGTGGCATGTAGAAGTGCACGTTGAGGACGCGCTCGGGGTGCGCGACCTCGTCGATCACCAGGCGGCTGGCGTACGAGGACGAGTTCGTCGCCAGGATCGTGTCCGCGGCGACCAGTGCGTCGAGCCGTCCGAACAGCGGGGTCTTCAGGTCGAGGCGCTCGGGCACGGCCTCGACGACGAGCCACGCGTCGACCACCGCGGCCTCGAGGTCTGCCTCGCCGCGGACCGTCCCCGCCGTCGCACCGTCGCGCGCGGCCACGACCCCGGGCAGGGTCTCCTCGACGTACGCGACGGCGGCGGCACGGACCTCCTCGGACAGGTCGTGGATCCGGACCTCGGCACCGCCGCTGGCGAACATCAGGGCGATCCGGCGTCCGAGGGTGCCACCGCCGATCACGGTCACGGGGCGGTCGGCGGTGTCGCGGGGCGGCTGGTAGGGCACGGGTTCCTGCTCTCGGTCGAATTCGGTACAGTTCGTATTCGATACAGATCGTATCCGAGTTCCGAAGGAGATGCGCATGCGCGCCGACGACGTCCTCCAGCACCTGACCACCCCGCTCGCCGCCCCGGTCTACCCGCTCCGGCCGACCCGGTTCACCGACCGCGAGTACTTCAACGTCGTCTACCGCACCGACCTCGACGCGCTGCGCGCCGTGGTCCCGGAGCCGCTCGAGGTCACCGAACCGCTCGTCCGGTTCGAGGTCATGAAGATGGGCGAGGTCGACGGGTACGGCCCGTACGTCGAGTCCGGGCAGGCGATCCAGGTCGAGCACGAGGGCGAACGCGGCGAGTACCTGCACGCGATGTACCTCGACAACGCGGCCGCGACCCTCGCCGGCCGCGAGCTCAGCGCCTACCCGAAGGTCCTCGGCACACCGGCGCTCCGCGTCGACCAGGGCGCGCTCGTCGGCACCCTCGACCGCGGGACCGAGCGGGTGGCCACCGCGACCATGGCGTACGAGTGGGAGCCGCTCGACCACGACGCCGCCCTGGCGGAGATCACCGTGCCGATCTTCATGGTGAAGCTGGTCCCGGACCTGCGGACCCAGCGCCACCTGGTGGCCGACCTCGTCCGCACCGAGATCACCGACGTGACCGTCAAGCAGGCCTGGACCGGACCCGCCCGACTCCAGCTGTTCGCACACGCCCTCGCGCCGATGGCGGACCTGCCGGTGCTCGAGGTCGTCCGCGCTTCGCACATCCTGACGGACCTGACCCTCGCCCCGGTGCGCACCGTGCACGACTACCTGGCCGACCGGCACTCGGCCTAGCCTGGAGCCGTGACCGAACCAGCCGCACCGCGCGCCGTCCGCCGGCGGAGCAGCACCCGGGCGACGCTCATCGCGGCCGCGGAGGCGATCTTCCAGGAGACCGGGTCGACCTCGGTCAGCGTCGAGGCGGTCGTCGCCCGCGCCGGGTTCACGCGCGGGGCGTTCTACTCGAACTTCCGGACGGTCGACGAGCTGTTCTTCGCGGTCTACGAGCAGCAGGCCGAAGCCGTCTTCGCCGTGCTCGAACACGAGCTCGGCGCCGCACTCGACGGGCACCCGACGGTCGACGGGGTCGTGCAGGGCGTCGTGCACGGCCTGCCGCCCGAGGACCGCTGGTACGCGATCCGCTCGGTGCTCACCACGCGCGCCCGGCACGACCCCGAGGTGAACGCCCTGCTCCGCGCGCACACCGACCGGTTCCACGCGACGCTCCAGCCACTCCTCGTCGCAGCGTTGGAACGAGCCGGCCGGGTCCCCATAGTCGACCCGGCGCTCTACACGCGTGCGGTGGTGGCAGCACACGTCGGGGCGGTCAGCCAGAGCGTGCTGTTCGACGGGACGGACGCGGTGCGGGTCGCGGCGGTCGAGGGGTGCATCCTCGGGCTCACGCGCCCGGCCTGAGCGCCCTCCCGGCCGTGGGACGATTGCCGGATGACCGCCACGCTCGTCACCAAGGACCTCGCCGGCGGGTACGCCGCCCGCACGCTCTTCGAGGGCCTCGACCTCACCGTCGCGCCGGGTGACGTGATCGGCCTGGTCGGTGTGAACGGGGCGGGCAAGTCCACGCTCCTCCGCCTCCTCGCGGGCGTCGACGAGCCACTCGCCGGCAGGGTGTCGACGAACCCGCCGGACGCCTTCGTCGGCTGGCTCCCCCAGGAGCACGAGCGCGTCGCCGGGGAGACGGTCGCGGCGTACGTCGCCCGA
This sequence comes from Curtobacterium sp. 260, assembly GCF_030803485.1. Classification (NCBI taxonomy): domain Bacteria; kingdom Bacillati; phylum Actinomycetota; class Actinomycetes; order Micrococcales; family Microbacteriaceae; genus Curtobacterium; species Curtobacterium sp. 260. The sequence continues at coordinate 225,387 of NZ_JAURUY010000005.1, forward strand.
CGCACGGGCTGCGCCGACGCCACGGCCGACATGGACCGTGCTGCCGAGGCCCTGGGCGACCCGGACGGCGGCGACGCAGCGGCCGACCGGTACTCCGCCGCACTGGAACGCTGGCTGGCGTCCGGCGCCGCCGACCTCGAGGAGCGGCTGCCCGTCGTGCTCGCCGAGCTCGGCCTCGAGGCGACCCCGGACGGCTCCGGCGTCGGCCCGGACTCGCTGATGACCGCGCTGTCCGGCGGCCAGACCGCCCGGGTCGGCCTGGCCGCCCTGCTGCTCTCCCGCTTCGACGTCGTGCTGCTCGACGAGCCGACGAACGACATCGACCTGGACGGGCTCGACCGGCTCGAGCAATTCGTCCGGGGGCTGCGCGGCGGTGCCGTCCTGGTCAGCCACGACCGCGAGTTCCTCGCCCGCTCGGTGACGGCCGTGCTCGAGCTCGACCTGGCGCAGTCGTCGCACCGGCTGTTCGGCGGCGGGTACGAGGCGTACCTCGAGGAACGTGAGATCGCCCGCCAGCACAAGCGTGACGCGTACGACGAGTACGCCGCGACGAAGGCCGACCTCGTCTCGCGCGCCCGGACCCAGCGCGAGTGGTCGAGCCAGGGCGTGCGGAACGCGATGAAGAAGAACCCCGACAACGACAAGATCCGTCGCCGGGCCGCGAGCGAGTCGAGCGAGAAGCAGGCGCAGAAGGTCCGGCAGATGGAGTCGCGCATCGCCCGGCTCGACGAGGTCGAGGAGCCCCGCAAGGAGTGGCAGCTCGCCTTCACCATCGGCAGTGCGCCGCGGTCCTCGGCCGTCGTCACCACGCTGTCCGACGCCGTCTACGAGCAGGGCGACTTCACGCTCGGCCCGGTGTCGCTGCAGGTCGCCGGCGGCGACCGGATCGGCATCACCGGCCCGAACGGCGCCGGCAAGTCGACCCTGCTCCGCGCCCTGCTCGGCCGGACGGAGCCGACGAGCGGTTCGGCGTCGCTGGGCTCCAGCGTCGCGATCGGCGAGGTCGACCAGGCCCGCGCGGCGTTCACGGGCGAGCAGCCCCTCGCCGCGGCGTTCGAGGAGCTCGTCCCCGAGATGACCACCGCCGACGTGCGGACCCTGCTCGCGAAGTTCGGGCTGAAGGCGGAGCACGTCGGTCGCCCGTCCGCCGCGCTCTCACCCGGTGAGCGGACTCGTGCCGGCCTCGCGCTGCTGCAGGCCCGCGGCGTGAACGTGCTCGTGCTCGACGAGCCGACGAACCACCTCGACCTGGCGGCGATCGAACAGCTCGAGCAGGCCCTGGAGTCCTACGACGGCACCCTGCTGCTCGTCACCCACGACCGGCGGATGCTCGACACCGTCCGACTGGACCGGCGCTGGCGGGTCGAGGCGGGTCGCGTCACCGAGGTGTGACGGGACGGACGGGAGGCCCGTGGCGGGCGCGCCACGGGCCTCCCGTCCGTCTCGTGGCCGGGTCGGCTCGGCGGACGGACCCGTCAGTGGGCGGTCCGGTGGAACGGGCACCCGCCGGACCGCGCGGTGCCCGCGCCACGGCGTGTCACACGCCCGCCCGATGCGGGCTTCGTCGGCATCCTCCGACGGTCGACGGCGAGCCCCTCGTCGAGCACCTCGACCCGCGGGTCGCTGAGCACGGCGACGGCGGTGGCGAGGGCTGCGACGGCGACCTTCTCCCCCGGACACCGGTGCCCGTTCGCGACGTCCGCTCCGCCGTGCGGCACGAAGGTCGCCACGGCCTCGACGTCGTCCCAGCTCGTGACGTCGAGCCAGCGGGCGGGGTCGAACCGGTCGGCGTCGGGCCAGGAGCGGTCGTCCGTGTCCGTGCCGAGGACGTCGAGCACCACCCGGCCGCCCGCACGGAGGTGCTCGCCGTCGAGTTCGACGTCCTCGGTTGCCCATGCCGGCAGCACCGGGACGAAGGGCGCGGTGCGACGGATCTCCTGCGCGAACGCGACCGCGACGGGCCCGTCGACGAGGGAGCCGCGGGACAGGGTCTCCTCGGCGACCCGACCGCGCCACTCCGGCCGGTCGTGGAGCTCCTTCGCGGCGAACGCGACGAACCGTGCGACGGCGATCGCCGGGCGGATCGAGTTCTGCAGCTCGATGCCGGCCGTCCGCGGTGGGAGCAGGGCGCCAGCCTGGTCGCGGTGCCAGGCCCACTCGTGCAGTGCCGTGCCCTCGGCGGGGTGCAGCCGTCCGCCGCGGACCGCCTCGACGAGCCGCGCAGCGTGCCGGTCCGACCGGTGGCGGTGCAGCACGGCGAGCAGGTACTCCGGCGAGTACGGCACGCCGAAGCCGTCGACGACCTGCGCGAGCTCCGCCGCCCACCGGGTCTTCGCGGCCGGGGTGCCCGGGAGTCCCGCCCAGCGCATGACCGCCCGTCCGATCGCGCCGACCGCCGCGTCGTACGCGGTGCGCCGACCACCGGCGAGCCAGGCGTCGAGCTCGCGTGCCCACTCCTCGGCCAGGAACGGGGTGAGCCGACGCACCTGCTCGTCCTCGTACGCGACGTCGACGAAGGTCGCCTTGCGGTGCCGGTGCTCCGCGCCGTCGAGCGAGTGCACCGAGCCGACGCCGAACAGGGTCCGCTGCACGAGCGCGGGCATGGCGCCGTGCCGGGCGGTGCGGTCGCCGTCGTAGAACAGGTCGACACCCTCCTTCCCCCGGACGAGCAGCGCCGGCCGTCCGAGCAGCCGGAAGGGCACCGCGCGGGCGCCGGGAGCGGTGCGTCGCCACAGGTGGGCGCCGAAGCCGTAGCCGCGGGTCAGGAGTCCGAGGGAGTCGTCGATCGCCATGCTCGCCATGGTGCCAGCGCCTCCCGAGGTACGCTCACGGCCGCCATCTGGTGAACTGGGTGCGGGAGGGGACACATGCGACGCAGGACCTGGGGCATCACGATCGCCGCGGTGGCGGCAGCGACGCTGGCCGCGGTGGGGATCGGCGCGGCCGTGCAGCAGCCGGGACCGGCGGCCACGACCGCCGCGCGGCCGACGTCGGTGCCGAGCCGGACGGCCACCCCGACGCCGACACCGAGGCCGACGCTGCCCGCGATCCCGGCTGCCGCGTCCGAAGCCGAGCTCGCGGCACTCCCCCTGGCGTTCCACGACGCGGTCGTCCCGGAACTCCTCGACGGCAGCACCGTCCGACCCGACAACCAGTGGCAGATCGCCACCCCGAAGCAGCGCCTCGTCGCGCTCTACGCCGCCCCCTCGGCGGACGCGCGCCCGGTCGCCACACTCGCCTCGACGGTCTCCACGATCGAGACGCCCGCAGCGACCGCCGTCTGGGGCCGGTCGGACGGGAAGGACGGCGGCATGGTCCTCGTGTCGACCCCCGCCCGGAACCGCACGCCCGGCGACGGCGGCGACCCGACCGCGCCGAGCGCCACCTTCGCGTGGGCGCGTGCGTCGGACTTCTCGATCGCGTCGGTCGACCGTATGGTCCGCGTGGACGTCGCCGCGTCGACGGTGTCCGTCGTGCACCAGGACGACTCGGTGTCGGCGTCGGAGCCCGCCCGCCTGGGGACCCCGGACGACCCCACACCCACCGCGACCGCGACGTACGTCGAAGCCGCCTACGTCGATGCGCGCGTGACGTACACGCAGGGCAACCCGATCATCCTGACCGGGGCGCACTCGTCACGCATCCCGCAGTACGGCGGCAACGCGGCCCTCACCGCCCTGCACTACTACCCGGACCCGAACGGCAGCTCGCACGGGTGCGTCCGGATCTCCGCCGCGATGACGAAGACGCTGTCCGAGCTGCCGGTCGGGACCGCGATCTGGTTCACCTGACGTCGGTCACCGGCCGGTGGCGAGCCCCAGCCGCGTCACCACGTCGGCGCTCTCCTCGTCGGGCGAGCGCTCGGCAGCCACGGTCAGGTGCGCCTCGTCCGGCTGCGGCGGCTCGAGCGTCGCGAGCTGCGAGGCGAGCAACGACGTCGGCATGAAGTGACCGGCCCGCGCGGACATCCGCTGCTCGACGAGGGCGGGGTCACCGGCGACGTGCACGAACACCACGCCGGGCGCCCGGAGCACGTCGCGGTAGGAGCGCTTCAGCGCCGAGCAGGTGACGACCCCGGGGGCGTCGTCGGCCAGGTGCGACCGGATCCACTCCGCGATCGTCCCGAGCCACGGCCAGCGGTCCTCGTCCGTGAGCGGTGTGCCCGCCTCCATCTTCGCGACGTTGGTGGGCGGGTGCATGTCGTCGCCCTCGGCGAACTCCCACCCGAGCCGCTCTGCGACCGTCGCGGCGAGCGTCGACTTGCCGGAGCCGGAGACCCCCATCACCACGAGGACGCGCGGCTCGGTGCCGTCGGTGCCGACCGGAGCGTCGTGGGTCGCCGCCATCAGAAGAACACCCCCGCGATGAGCACGCCGACCAGACCGATGACGGAGATGAGGCACTCGAGCACCGTCCACGTCTTGAACGTCTGTCCGACCGTGGTGCCGAGGTAGCCCTTGACGAGCCAGAAACCCGCGTCGTTGACGTGCGACAGGAACACCGACCCGGCGCCGATCGCCAGCACGAGCAGCGAGGTCTCCGGCGTGGACAGGTCGGCTGCGATCGGTGCCATGATGCCGGCCGCGGTGACGGTCGCGACGGTGGCGGAACCGGTGGCGACGCGGACGAGGGCAGACACCACCCACGCGACCAGCAGGACCGAGATGCCGGACTCCTGCACCGCGTCGGCGATCACCCCGCCGATGCCGGTGTCGATGAGCACCTGCTTGAAGCCGCCGCCCGCGCCGACGATGAGCAGCACGCCGGCGACCGGGGGCAGCGCGTCCTCGAGGGACTTCGCCACGGCGCTCCGGTCCATGCCGCCGCCGATCGCGAAGAAGACCATGGCGAAGACGGTGGTGATCCCGATGGCGATCATCGGGGTACCGAGGAAGTCGAGCAGCGACACCCAGCCGCCCGCGGCGTCGGGGGTGACCGCCTCGCGGACCGCCTGGGCGAGCATGAGCACGACCGGCAGCAGGATGCCGACGAGCGCGACGGCGAACGACGGGCTGCGCGGTTCGCTGATGACGCGGGTGAAGTCGCTCTTGCCGTTCGGCAGGGACGCGGTGTCCTGCGTGGCGGGGCCGCGACGTGCCTCCCGGCCGGCGTGCGCGGGGTCCGACGGCCCCGAGCCACCGCTGCCGGACGTGCCGGAACCGCGCGAGCCGAACATGTCCGGTGCGGGGATGTCGACCCAGCGGGCTGCGAAGCGCGCGAACACGGGACCGGCCAGCACGATCACCGGGATCGCCAGGACGATGCCGAACGCGAGCGTCGTGCCGAGGTTCGCGCCGACCGTCGAGACCGCGACGAGCGGGCCGGGGTGCGGCGGCACGAAGGCGTGCATGGTGGAGAGGCCGACCAGGGCGGGCACCGCGATCTTCATGATCGGGACACCGCTGCGCTTCGCGACCAGCACGATGATCGGGATGAGGAGCACCAGGCCGACCTCGAAGAACATCGGCAGACCGATCAGCGCGCCGATGAGCGCCATCGTCCACGGCAGCGCGGCCTTCGACGAGCGACGGACGAGGGTGTCGACCACGCGGTCGGCGGCCCCGGAGTCGACGAGCATCCGACCGAACATCGACCCGAGGCCCACCAGGATGCCGACGCTCGTCATCGTCGACCCGAAGCCGGTGCCGAAGCTCGTGACCGTCTTGTCGGGCGCCAGACCCGCACCGATCCCGACCCCGAGCGCGCCGATCGTCAGCGCGACGAACGGGTGCACCTTGAGCCAGGTGATCAGCACGATGATGACGACGATGCCGAGCAGCGCCGCGACGATGAGCTGACCGATCGGGCCGGACGGGTCGACGGTCTGCGTGCCGCCGCCCTCGGCGGCCAGGACCGTGAGGCCGTGCACCGCGTCGGCCGCCGCGGTTCCTCCGGTGGGTGCGTGAGGCATCTGTGCCCCTTCCTGGAGCCGCTGCCTCGCGGCTCCGTCGCCTTCGTGTGCGTGTCGTACGCTCCGGGCGGCCGCTCGGCGCGGCCGCCTCCGGGTGTCCGATCGGGCACCCCAATAATCTGATAAATAAGACTGTACAACGATCTGCCGCGCGGCACCCGCCGTTCGGCGCAGTCTGCCGCTTCGATGGAGTCCGCGTCACAGGGACGGGTCCGTCACGCGCTGTCCGTCCCGCAGAGCACGACCGGAGCAACGATGACCACCGCCCGCGGCCTCCATGCCCACGTGCTCGAGACCCTCGGTCAGCGCATCGTCGACGGGGTGCTGCCCGCCGGCACCGTCGTCCGGCCGGAGCTCGTCGCGTCCGAGTCCGGCGTCTCCCGCTCCGTCGTGCGCGAGGCCCTGCGCGTCCTGCAGTCCCTCGGCCTGGTCGAGCCCCGGCAGCGGGTCGGCACGCAGGTGCTCCCCGTGTCGTCGTGGGAGCTCCTGGCGCCGACCGTCATCCGGTGGCGCGGCGCCTCGCCCGCGTACTTCGTGCAGCAGCGGGAGCTGCTCGAGCTCCGCCTCGGGGTCGAACCCGTCGCGGCGGCCCTCGTCGCGGGGAACGCCGCAGCGTCCGACGACTCCGGCTCGTCCGGCGACACCGGGCCGTCCGGCGACGCCGGGCCGTCCGGCGACACCGGCTCGCCCGGTCGGGCGGTCCTGCTCGCGGCGCGGGACATGCTCGACGCCTGGGGCCGGGAGGACAGTCGCGCCTACCTCGAGGCCGACGTCCGCTTCCACCGCGCACTCCTGACCGGGTCGGGCAACGCCGTGTTCACGCACTTCGCCGGCACCGTCGAGGCACTCCTGCGGACCCGGACGTCGGAGTCGCGGGACACCATTTCCCGCTGGACCCGCGACGCCGCGGTCCGTCACGAGGCGGTGGCGCTCGCCGTGGTCGCCGGGGACGCCGCCGCTGCCGGCGAGGCGGCCACGGCGCTGCTGCGCGTGACCCGGGACGAGTTCATCGCCGAGGCGCCTGACGCCTGACGCCGGGCGGAGGGCGCGCCTGGCGGCCGACCTACCGGGCGCGATCGGGCGCACCCGGCGGAACCGGGCGTACCTGACGTTCCCAGCGCACCAGGGACGCCCGGAACGACCAGCCATCGCACACGCCATGGGAAGGAACGGGCAGCCGGGAGGCTCACGGCGACCCCGCCACGCGCCTCCCGCCCGGCGCCGACCCGACACCCACACGCCTCGCCCGTGCAGCACCCCGCAGGATGCTCGAGACGCCGCCCGGGTGGCGAGACGCCGCGATCCGGGCGGCGTCTCGCGCAGGTCGAGGGCGCTCCGCGCTGACGCCGGCGTCTCGTGCACGTCGGACGCCGCCGCGACGGCGCAGCCTCGGAGCGCTCGCGTCAGCGCCCGGCGCGCGCGAACAACCGCGGGCCGCGCAGGCGCAGCCGCATCGTGACGGTGCCGAGCCAGCGGTCGTACTTGTAGCCGACCTTGCCCATGCGGCCGACCTCCTCGAAGCCGAGTCGCTCGTGCAGCCGGATCGAGGCCTCGGCCTGCCGGTCGGCGATCACGGCGATGACCTCGCGGACGCCGGCGGCACGGCACTCCGCGAGCAGAGCCTCCATCAGCGCCCGTCCGAGACCCTTCCCGCCCGACGCGGCACCGAGGTAGATCGAGTCCTCTACCACGTGGTTCGACCGGTCGCGCGGGTTCCAGGGGTCGACCAGGGCGTAGCCGAGGATCTGCCCCGAGGGGTTCTCGGCGACGAGGAACGGCAGCCCGCGCCGGCGCACCTCGTCGTAGCGCTGCTTCCAGCGGGCGAAGGCGAACGCCGCCGGGTCGAAGGTCACCGACGAGTTCCGGACGTAGTGCGTGTGGATCTCGCGCACGTCCGGCAGGTCCCGCGGTTCGGCGGCCCGGATCGTGTACGAGAACGTCGCCTCGGCGGGCACGGGCGCACGCAGGTGTCGCGGCAGGACACGACGGCGCTGGTATTCCTCCTCGAGCACGGTCCGAGCCTACGGGCAGCGACGCGCCCTGGGCCATCGCACCGCGGAGGGTCAGGCGGGGAGCGTCCAGTCGACCGGGTCGGCGCCCTGCTCGCGGAGCAGCGCGCCGACCTGCGAGAACGGCCGACTGCCGAAGAACCCGCGGGAGGCGCTGAGCGGGGACGGGTGCGCCGACGCCACGACCGGGGTGTCGCCGAGCAACGGGCGGACCGACGCGGCTTGGGCGCCCCACAGGACGGCGACGAGGGGCTTCCCCCGCTCGACGAGCGCACGGACGGCCTGGTCGGTGACGGCCTCCCAGCCCTTGCCGCGGTGGCTGCCGGCGGCACCGGCCTCGACGGTCAGCACCCGGTTGAGCAGGAGCACGCCCTGCTCCGACCACGCCCGCAGGTCGCCGTGCGGCGGGGGCGTCACCCCGAGGTCGTCGTGCAGTTCGCGGTAGATGTTCGCCAGGCTGCGCGGGACCGGTCGCACGTGCGGGTCGACGGCGAAGGACAGCCCGATCGGGTGTCCGGGTGTCGGGTACGGGTCCTGGCCGACGACGAGCACCTTCACGTCGTCGAACGGCTGCGTGAAGGCACGCAGCACGACGTCACCGGCCGGCAGGTAGTGCCGACCCGCGGCGACCTCGTCGCGGAGCCAGTCGCCCATCCGGTGCACGTCGGCCTCGACCGGCGCGAGGGCCTCGGCCCACCCGGGGTCGACGAGGTCGCGCAGCGGGTGCGGGCGCACGGGGGTCAGGCGCCCATGGTGGCGACGGAGACGGACTCGTCGCCGGCGACCACACGCCAGACGCTGCCCGTCCCGCGGACCTCGAGCGCACCCTCGCCGACGACCAGCGCGGTGTCCTCGTCGATCGCGAGCCCGGCCGTGACGAACTCCGCCTCGGCCGCCGCGATCAGTCGGGCCAGCGTGCCGGCCTGCACGGCGTGCACGTCGATCGTCAGGTCGACCAGCCCGAGCCCCTCGCGGAGCTCGACCTCGTCGAGACCCTCGGACGACCCCTGCGGGCAGACCTCGACGCCGCCGATGCGCCACCCGCCCACGAGCGCCCGGTCCGCGGCGACCATCGCGCCGGCGGAGTAGCCGAGGTACGGCAGCCCGTCGGAGACGAGGAGCCGGATCTGGTCGACGAGGGGCTGGATCGCGTCGAGGTACGCCGGGGTGACCCCGCCGCCGATCACGAGCGCGTCCACGTCGCTCAGGACCGTCGTGGCGAAGACCTCACCCGCGGCGACCTCGGTCACCAGGACCTCGGCCTGTCGGGCGCCACCGAGGACCTCGGCGATGTCGGCGGTGGACGATGGGGCGGCACCGGACGGGCCGGTCACGGAGAGCAGGGCGATCCGGGGCACGCTCCGGCCGACGGCGGCGGAACGCGCGGAGGCCTCGGCCAGGAACGGTGCGGCGACGTCGGCCGCGACGAGGGGGCCCCCGCCGACGAGGTGGATGCTCACGACTCGGCCGTCACCGGGGCGAGGGCGCTCCACGGGAAGGTGATCCACCCGTCGACACGACGCCACACGTGGTCGGGCTCGAGCACGGTGCCGGGCTTCGAGTAGAGGCAGGCGCTCCGCACGTCGGCGCCGGCGTTCCGGATGATGTCGACCACCAGGCGCAGGGTGCGGCCGGAGTCGGAGACGTCGTCGACCACGAGGACGCGCTTGCCCGCCAGGCTCGGCGCGTCGAGGGCGGGCGAGAGGATGACCGGCTCGTCGAGACGCTGCTCGACGTCGGTGTAGAACTCGACGTTGATCGAGCCGCACTCCTTGGTGCCGAGCGCGTACGCCACGGCGCCGGCGATGATGAGCCCGCCGCGCGCGACCGCCACGACGACCTCGGGCTCGAAGCCGGACGACAGGACGTCCTTGGCGAGCAGCCGCGCCGCGTCGCCGAACTCCAGCCAACCGAGCACCTCGGGCCCGCTCGTCACGGTCACGGTCGAGGGAGCCTGCGCGGCTTGCCCGGGTTCGCTGCTGATCGGCATCCGCCCACGGTACCGGCAGGGAGCCACCCGCCGCGACCCGCGCCCGGACACCGCGCGCGCCGGGACCGGCGCACGGGCCCGGACGGGCCCGGTGTCAGCTCCGGGGCGTCAGCGGCCCGCGGGCGAGCTTGTGCTGTGCCGACTGCGCGACCGGTCGGACCGTCACCAGGTCGAGGTTGACGTGCGCCGGCAGCTCGACCGCGTGCACGACGGCCTCGGCGACGTCCTCGGCGACGAGCGGCCCCGGCACGTCGGTGTACACCGCCTCGGCCTTCTCGCGGTCGCCCCGGAAGCGCGTCAGGGCGAACTCGTCGGTCTTGACGAGCCCGGGCGCGATCTCGACCACGCGCAGCGGCTCGCCGTTCAGCTCGAGCCGCAGGGCGCCGACCAGGGCGTGCTCGGCGAACTTGGCGGCGTTGTACCCGCCGCCGTTCTCGTAGGCCACGTGCCCCGCGGTGCTCGTCACGGTCACGATGTCCGCGACCCCGGCCGTGGCCGCACGGCGGCGGAGCTGCGGCAGCAGGGCGGCGGTGACCCGCTTCGTGCCGATGACGTTCACCTCGAACATGGCGCGCCAGTCCTCCACGTCGGACTCCTCGACGCTCGCCGACCCGAGTGCTCCGCCGGCGTTGTTCACGAGCACGTCCGCGCCGCCGGCCTCGTCCACCCGGGCGGCGAGCGCCGCGACGGCGTCGGCGTCGGTGACGTCCGCGACCAGGAACGACGCCCCGGTCTCCGCGGCGAGCGCCTCGAGCCGGTCCTGACGACGGGCGACGGCGAGCACCTGCCAGCCGCGCTCGCGGAACAGCCGGACGGTGGCGGCACCGATGCCGGAGCTCGCCCCCGTGACGACGGCGAGCCGCTCGGTGGTGTCGGGTCGACCGGTGTCGGGACGTGCTGCCATGGCTTCCTCCAGTGGGTGTCGGCACCACCGTACCGACCCGTCGAGGTCACGATCCGGTAACGTGACCGGCCATGACGACGGACGCCGCTCCCCCCGCGCCCTCGGCTCCGGCGACGCCGCTCGAGCCGGGCCGGTCGCCGCGACGCATCCCGATGTGGGACACGGCTCGGTTCGTCGCCGTCACGCTCGTCGTGATCGGTCACGCGATCCAGCGGCAGACGGCCGGCAGCGAGCACGCCCTCGCGCTCTACACCTTCATCTACGCGTTCCACATGCCCGCGTTCGGCGTCATCAGCGGGTACTTCTCGTCGGCCGCGACCCCGACCGCAGAGCGGATGCGGCGGACCTTCACGGACATCGTGGTGCCGTACATCGTCATGCAGACGATCTGGACGGTGGTGCAGGCGATCGTCGAGGGCGGCAAGGAGTTCAACCCGACGAAGCCGACCTGGACGCTGTGGTTCCTGCTCGCGCTGGGGATCTTCCGGCTGATCCTGCCCTACCTGGCGATCCTGCGGTGGCCGCTCGTCTGGGCCGTGGTGCTCAGTGTCGGCGTCGGGTACCTCGACAACGTCGACTCGACGTTCTCCCTGGGACGCGCGATCAGCCTGCTGCCGTTCTTCCTGCTCGGGTGGCAGGTCAAGCAGTGGGGGGTGTTCGACCGTTGGTACGAGGCCCCCCGCCGGGTCGTGGTCCGTCTCCGCGCGGCCGCGATCGTCGTCTTCGCGGTGTGGGCGGCCGCGTGCGTGCTGTTCATCCCGCAGTTCAAGGGCTTCGACCTGCACCACTGGTTCTTCTACGACGACTCGTACTCCGGGCTCGGCGAGGACGCCTGGTGGGCCGGCGGTGTCCGCCTCGGCCTGGTGCTGCTCGCCACCGTGCTGACGGCGTCGTTCCTGCTGCTCGTGCCCCGCAGGACGGTCTGGCTCACCCGGTTCGGCGCCGCGACCATGTACGTCTACCTGCTGCACACGTTCGTGCTCTACCCGATCCGCGAGTCCGGCGTCCTGGCCGGGGAGCACTCGGCGTGGCCGTACGTGCTGCTCATGGTCGCCGTGGCGTGCGCGGTGAGCCTGTTCCTCGCGCAACCGTTCGTGCGGCGCGGCATGCGCTGGCTGCTCGAGCCGAACGTCGACTGGCTGTTCCGCCGGGAGCCCGTCGAGCGCTGACCGCTCAGCGGGCGAGTGCCCGGAGCGCGACCACGACCTCGACGAGGAAGTCGTCGACCTCGTCGCAGTCGTACCCGGACTTCATCCGGGTCCGACGGAAGCGCGACGACGCGACGTCCTCCGGGGTCACCGTCCGTGCGCCGGCCAGCCGTCCCGTCGCCGGACGGCCTCCCTGCTCGGCGGCGGCGAACGTCGCCTGCACCCGGTCGAGCAGGTCGTCCACGTCGTCCTGCGAGTACCCGTTCCGGAACACCGTCGGCTGGAACTTCTTGTCCGCCACGTCCTGAGCGCGCACGACGCCCCCCTCTCGTCCCGTCCGATCCTGCCAGTCCAGGACCGACGCGTCCGGCCGGGAGGCACGGCGCACCGCACCGCACCGCTGCCGTCCCTCGGCTGGTCGCGTCGACTCCACGGACGCGCGCCGCGCACGCGCGTTACGTCGCGAGGCGGCCCCGCTGGTGCCCGCCCCGCCACCTGCGTAGCGTGACGGACGTCGCGACGACGCCCCGGGCCTCCCGGCCGTCCGCGGCGACGCGATGACGGACCGAACCCGACAGGAGCCCCGATGAGCACGAACGACGCAGCCGCCTGGCGGTTCGAGACGACGCAGGTCCACGCCGGCGCGCAGCCGGACCCGACCACCGGCGCACGGGCCACGCCGATCTACAGGACGACGTCGTACGTGTTCGAGAACTCGGACCACGCCCGCGACCTGTTCGCGCTGGCGCAGCCGGGCAACATCTACTCGCGGATCATGAACCCGACGAACGACGTCGTCGAGCAGCGCATCGCCGCGCTCGAGGGCGGCACGGGCGCGCTGCTGGTGTCGAGCGGTCAGGCGGCCGAGACGTACGCCGTGCTGAACATCGCGGGGGCCGGTGACCACATCGTCTCGTCGTCCTCGATCTACGGCGGCACGTACAACCTGTTCAAGTACACGCTCGCGAAGCTCGGCATCGAGACGACGTTCGTCGAGGACCAGGACGACCTCGAGGAGTGGCGTCGCGCCGTCCGCCCCAACACGAAGCTCTTCTTCGCCGAGACGATCGGCAACCCGCGGATCAACGTGCTCGACATCGCGGGCGTCAGCAGCGTCGCGCACGAGTCCGGCCTGCCGCTCATCGTCGACAACACGATCGCGACGCCGTTCCTCATCCGGCCGTTCGAGCACGGTGCCGACATCGTGGTGCACTCGGCGACGAAGTTCCTCGGCGGCCACGGCACCGTCATCGGCGGCGTGATCGTCGACGGCGGACGGTTCGCCTGGTCGGAGCACGCCGACCGCTTCCCGGAGTTCAACTCCCCCGACCCCTCGTACCACGGCGCGGTGTTCGCGCAGGCGGTCGGCAACGAGCTCGCCTACGTCGTGAAGGCCCGGGTGCAGCTGCTCCGCGACCTCGGCGCGTCGAACTCGGCGGACACGGCGTTCGCGCTGCTCCAGGGCATCGAGACGCTGTCGCTGCGCATGGAGCGGCACGTGGCGAACGCCCAGGAGATCGCGGAGTGGCTCGACCGGCACCCGGAGGTGGCCTCCGTGTCGTACGCCGGGCTGCCGACGTCGCCCTGGTACGCGGCGGCGAACCGGTACGCGCCGCGCGGTGTCGGTGCCGTGCTGTCGTTCGAGCTCAAGGGCGGGGTGCCGGCCGGCAAGGCGTTCGTCGACGAGCTGCGGCTGTTCTCGCACCTGGCGAACATCGGCGACGTGCGCTCCCTCGTCATCCACCCGGCGTCGACGACGCACTCGCAGCTCACGCCCGAGCAGCAGCTGACCACCGGGGTCACCCCGGGCCTGGTGCGGCTCTCGGTCGGCATCGAGAACGTCGAGGACCTCCGTGCTGACCTCGAGGCGGGGCTCGCGGCGGCGCGGGCCGTCTCGCAGGAGGGCCAGCGGGCGTAGCGCCCCGGCCCGGCCCGTCCCGCTCGCGGAGCACGCGCCGGTGACGCGCCGGGCGTGACGTAACACGGCGGAGGTGGGGCGTGCCTCCCGGCAGACTGGACACGATGGACTGGCAGACGATCCCCGAGGACTCGGTCCCGTCCACCCTCGTGCCCGGGACCGAGCTCGGGACGCTCGGCAAGCCGCCCGTGACCGGCGCCTGGCGCCCGGGCGACCACCCCGGCTCCCGGCGGTTCGCCGCGCTCGGCGAGCAGTGGGTGCGCGGCGGACGGATCCCGTCGGTGCGGGTGGCCTACGAGACGTGGGGCGAGCTGGACGCCGCGCGCAGCAACGCGGTGCTGCTCCTGCACGCCATGACCGGCGACTCGCACGTCACCGGTCCGGCCGGACCCGGGCACCGCACGGCGGGCTGGTGGGGCGACGTCGTCGGACCGGGCCTGGCGATCGACACCGACCGGTGGTTCGTCGTCGCCCCGAACATGCTGGGCGGGTGCCAGGGAACGACCGGCCCGTCCTCGGTGGCGCCGGACGGCGTCGAGTGGGGGTCGCGCTTCCCGTTCGTGACCGTGCGCGACCAGGTCGCGGTCCAGGTGCAGCTCGCCGACGCGCTCGGCATCGACGTCTTCGCCGTCGTCGTCGGCGGCTCGATGGGCGGCATGCACGCGCTCGAGCTCGCGGTGGCGCACCCCTCCCGGGTCGCCCGACTCGCGGTCCTGGCGTCGACCGCCCAGACCACGGCGGACCAGATCGCCGCGAACTCGCTGCAACGTGCCGCGATCCAGACCGACCCCGCGTACGCCGGCGGTGACTACTACGAGGCGGCGGCCGGCGAGGGACCGCACCGCGGGCTGTCGCTCGCGCGGCGGATGGCGCTGATGACCTACCGCGCGCCGGACGAGCTGAACGGGCGGTTCGCGCGGTCGTGGCAGAGCGACGTCTCCCCGCTCGGCGACGACGGTCGGTTCTCGGTCGAGAGCTACCTCGACTTCCACGGCAACCGGTTCACCCGGCGGTTCGACGCCTCGTCGTACGTCGCGCTCACGCACGCGATGGACTCGCACGACGTCGGGGCCGGGCGCGGCGGGGTGACGGCGGCGCTCGCGGCGGTGACCGCCAGGACGCTGGTCGTCGGGGTGTCGAGCGACCGCCTGTTCCCGCTCGAGGACCAGCACCGGATCGCGGCGGGGATCCCCGAGACGCTGGACGGGGACCGAGCCGCGGTGCTCGACAGCGAGTTCGGACACGACGGCTTCCTCATCGAGCACGAGGCGGTCGGGGCGCACCTGCGACGGCTGCTCGACTGAACGGCCCGGTACGGGCGCGGCACGGGCGCGGCGCGCCCGGCGCACCCGCGGACCGATCTGTCCACGTCCGCGTGCCGAACACCCCACAACGGGTGGGCCGCGTGGAATGATGGCGACGGGTACCCCGCCCGCGAGGTCCGGCGAACCACCGGACCCGACCGAACCGACGTCACCACCAGGACACCGATGGACTTCATCGCACAGGAACGCGACCGCTTGCTGCGGTCGACG
Source organism: Curtobacterium sp. 260 (assembly GCF_030803485.1). Taxonomy (NCBI): domain Bacteria; kingdom Bacillati; phylum Actinomycetota; class Actinomycetes; order Micrococcales; family Microbacteriaceae; genus Curtobacterium; species Curtobacterium sp. 260. Next base: position 240,802 of record NZ_JAURUY010000005.1, read on the forward strand.
ACCCGTGTCGTCGGCATCACCTGCGCCCTGGTCTCCGTCGTCGGCATCGTCAGCTCGCTCGCGGTCCCCCTGGTCCCCCTGCTCGGCGCACTCGCCTGCATCGCGGTGCTCATCGCGGCGCTGCTCGTCTTCGGCACGAACGGGTCGGTGTGGTGGACCGCCCTCGCACTCGCCTCGGGCCTCGGTGCCCTCGCGCTCCTGTTGCTCGGTGCCGACCCCGACGTGCGGTCCGTCGTCGCCAGCGCCGTCGTGCCGCTGGCGGCCGGGTCGTTGTCCGCCCCGCTGATGGCGCAGCGTGGCGCGCCGGTCGGGCTCGCGATGACGATCGTCGCCGGTGTCGCGGCCGTCGGCGCCGTCGTCTGGGCCTCGGGCGGCCCGCTCTCCGGCCCGACCGCCGGTGTGGTGCTCGGCTGGGTGCTCGTCGCCGTGGTCTCGGTGTGGATCGCGCGCAGCATCCCCCGCGTCGCCCGGCGCATCCAGAGCATCGGCACGGCGCACCGTGCGGAACGGCAGGCGAGCGAGACCGAGGCGCAGCGACGCCAGGGCGCCCGACTGCTGCACGACACCGTGCTCGCGACCCTCACCCTCCTGGCCCACTCCGGGGTCGGCGTGTCCGAGCAGGCGATGCGCGAGCAGGCCGCCGAGGACGCCAGGCTCCTCCGTCATCTGCGGCTCGGCGCGACCCCGCAGCCCCAGCAGTCCGGCGACTACTCGCTCACCCGCGTCGAGGAGTCGCCGCTCGGCCAGACCCTCGAGTCCGTCAAGCAGCGCTTCGGCCGGATGGGGCTCGAGGTCAGCTGGCACGGCACCGGTCAGGTCCTGCTGCCGTCGAACGTGCTCGACGCGTTCCTGCTGGCCCTCGGCGAGTGCCTCGAGAACGTCCGGCGCCACGCCGGCGTCGGCGAGGCGCACGTCACGATCGTCCACGACCAGGAGACCGTCCGCGCGATGGTGACCGACGCCGGTGTCGGCTTCGACCTCGACGCGGTGAGCGCGGAGCGCCTCGGCTACAAGGAGAGCGTCGTCAACCGCCTCCGCGAGGTCGGTGGCGACGCCAAGCTCTTCTCCGCCCCGGGATCGGGCACCACCGTCGTCCTGGAGGCTCCCCGATGACCCGCGTCCCCGAGGACACCATCAACCGTGGGCTCCCGGGCGAGACCGTGCAGCCGGCACCACGGACCCGACGCGAAGCGCGCGAGCGCTACCGGGGCAGCGAGCGACGGCAGGCCCGCGGGCTCCCCTCGACCTCGACCGGTGCCCGTTCGCTCCGGCAGGCCGCCAAGCCCGGTGCGTCGCTCGGAGCCGGCTACCTCGGCCTCGGCGCCGCGGTCCTCACCGCGATCGAGGCCGTCGCCGGCATCGTCTTCTTCCTGGTCCGGCTGCCGGACTACGCGAACCCGTGGCTGCCCGCCGGCGCCTGGGCGCTGTACCTGGTCGCGGCGATCGGCGTCGGCCTCAGCCTGATGACCTACGGCGAGCGGCTCACCGGCACCGCGTTCGCGCTGATCTGCGCCGTCCTGGCGTGCGTCGTGACACTCGACTTCGTCGGGATCCTCCCCGAGCACGACATCGCGCACACCGCCAGCGCCTCGGTCGCCGCCGGCTTCGCCCTGCTCCCGGTGGCGACGCTCCGGCCCGCGCGCGAGGTCGCCGCCGCCATCGCGGTGCTCGGTCTCGGGTTCGCCGTGATGGCGGCCGTGTCGACGCCGATCACCCCGGCGACCCTGCCGGGCATCGTCTCGCTGCTGGCGCTCGTGGTGGTCCCGCCGTCGATCGCACTGTTCGTGGTGCACCGCTTCCGCCAGCTCGTGCAGCGCGAGCTGGACCGGGTGCTCGTGCAGAGCAACGTCCAGGCGCCGCAGTTCGCCGTCGGGATGCTCGCGTCGGACGAGCTCGCCCGGCTCGACCTGGCCGCCGAGAAGCTCCTCGACGCCGTCGCGAACGGCTCGGACCCGCTGCCGCTCTCGGACGCCTCGGCCTCCGTCGCCGCGTCGCTGGCGACGGAGCTGCGCCTGCACCTCATCGAGGGACGCCGCGAGACGTGGCTGTACCACGCGATCACGGAGTCCGACCACCTCGGGCGCGCCGTCAGCGTGGCCGACCCGCAGTCCCTCGCCGGGCACCTCGGGCCCGCCCAGCGGGACGGCCTGCTGCAGGCGCTGTGGCAGATGGTCGGCGACGGTCGCCCCGCACAGCCGGGTGCCCCCGTCGTCTCGGTCACGCTCGGTCCGATCGGCTCCGACGGGCACCCGGTGTCCGACGAGCGCATGGACGTCCCGATCGTGTTCGAGTCACGCGGGACCCCGCGTCGACGCCTCGGTCCGACCGCGTGGAGCGCCCTGCAGCGCATCGGCCCGTACACCGAGTCGTTCCGCGACGGCGTGCTCCGCGTCGTCTCGCACTGCGTCGTCGACCGACACCCGTCGATGTAGACGGGCGCGAACTGCCGGACACCCGGCCGACATCCCCAGCCCGGACGGTCCCGACACCTAGGATCGGCGTGCACCGCCTTCGAGAAAGGACGCCTGATGGCGACTCCAGAGCAACCGATCCGACTCGCACTGGTCGACGACCACCGGATGCTGCTCGGCGCGCTCACGGAGTGGATCCGCAGCGCCGCCGACGACATCACGCTCGTCGCCGCCGTCACGACCTGGCCGGAGCTCCTGACGAGCCCGGCGTTCCCGGTCGACGTGGTGCTGCTCGACCTCGACCTCAAGGACTCGATCCCGGTCTCGCTGAAGATCTCGACGCTCAAGACCGCCGGCGTGAAGACCGTCGTGATGAGCACGTACTCGGAGCCGAACGTCGTCCGCGAGGCCCTCGGCTCCGGCGCCCTCGGCTACCTCGTGAAGAGCGAGGACGCCGACATGATCGTCGAGGCGATCCGTGCCGCGCAGCGCGGCGAGCAGTACGTCTCCGCCGAGCTCGACCTGGCGATCAACAGCGGCGACGTCGGCGGCGTGCCGAAGCTCAGCGCGCAGGAGCGCCGCGTGATGGCGCTGTACGGCGGTGGCGAGCCCGTCAAGAGCGTCGCCTACCAGCTCGGCATCTCCGAGGAGACCGCGAAGAGCTACCTCAAGCGCATCCGCGAGAAGTACCGCGTCGCGGGCTTCGACGTCGGCACGAAGGTCGCGCTGCGGAAGCGCGCGATCACCGACGGCATCATCGTGCAGGACGGCAGCCCGGTCGGGCTGTAGTCGCTCCACACGACGGACGGGAGGCCCGTGGCGACACCGCCACGGGCCTCCCGTCCGTCGTGTGGGTGCGTCGGCTCCGGTCAGACCGTCGGCACCGGCGCGGTGATCGGCCCGGTCGACGGCGACGACGACCGCAGGGCGGAGCGGCGGTCCGTCCGCCGTTCGACGCCGTAGCTGACCATCGTCACGAGCAGACCGAGCAGCGCGAGGACGATACCGAGCCACGCAGGGGCCAGGAACCCGAACCCGGCTGCGATGACCGCGCCACCGAGCGCCGCGCCGAGCGAGTTGCCGATGTTGAACGCCGAGTGGTTCAGCGCGGCCGCGATGGTCCGCGCGTCGCCGGCGACGTCCATCAGGCGAGACTGCACCGCCGGCGGGATCGCCGACGAGGTCGCTCCGAGCAGGAACGCGCCGAGGAACACCCCCCAGACCCACTGGGCGGTGAAGACGGTCACGAGCAGGGCGCCGATCAGCGCGAGCATCCCGACGTAGATCGTCCGCTTGACGCTGTGGTCCGCCAGGTGCCCACCGAGGACCCCGCCGACGACCATGCCGAGGCCGACCACGACGAGCACGAGCGGCACCGCGGACTCGGGCAGTCCGGTGACGTTCTGCACGAGCGGCGAGATGTACGAGTAGACGGCGAAGAACCCGCCGAAGCCCACCGCACCGAGCCCCATCACGATCCAGAGCTGCGGCGACCGGAAGGCCCGGAGCTCCCGTCCGACGGTCGCGTGCTCGTCGGCGGCGCTCCGCGGGACGAAGGCCGCGACGGCGAGGAACGTGAGGGCGAAGAGCAGCGAGACGACGCCGTACGCGATGCGCCAGCCGGCGTTCTGCCCGATCCAGGTGATGGCGGGCACGCCGACGACGTTGGCGATCGACAGGCCGAGCATCACCATCGCGATGCCCTTGCCGCGCTTGCCCGGCCCCATGATCTCGCCCGCGACGATCGACGCGATGCCGAAGTACGCACCGTGCGGCAGACCGGCGACGAAGCGTGCGACGAGCACGAGCCCGAAGTTCGGCAGGACCGCACTCGCGACCGTGGCGACCACGAAGCCGACGAGGAGCACGAGGATCAGGCCCTTGCGCGGGAACGTGGCGGAGATCGCCGCGATCGTCGGCGCACCCACCACGACCCCCAGCGCGTAGGCGCTGACGAGCCAGCCGGCGTGCGCGACCCCGGCGGCGGGGTCGGCCGCGTACTGCGCGGGGAGCAGGGCTTCGGCGATGTTCGGCAGCAGGCCCATCGCGACGAACTCGGTCGACCCGATGGCGAAGCCACCGAGGGCGAGGGCGATGAGGGCGAACGCGCGCTGCGTCGGCGTGGTGAGCGTCATGCGACCTGTCTGGATCGGGGGGGGGGGGAACGGGGGCGGGAGGACGGAGCCGGATCCCGGCTCGCTCGCCGGGACATCGACCGGATCGCCACGCCGCACGGCATGCACACGGTCTCGTTCCCGCCGGCACGCGCACGACGGCGGTACGGCGGTCAGACGGCGACGGGGTCGGTCCGTGTTCGGCGCCGAACGGTCCGAGCGCACGTGCAGCGACCCGGTCCCAGCAGTGTAGACCGCTCCAAACAGCCGACGGAAGACGACGGGCCGAATCGATTCGACGTCAGCCGGACACGCCACCGCGGAGCAAGACCGGCTCCCGCCGGAGGAGCCAGCGCGACAGGCGCCGTCGCTGCTCGACGGACCTCAGGCCGCGCGGCGCTCCTCGCGCGCCCCGGCCGATGCCAGCTCGGGCAGCTCGTCGCGGTGCACCCACCCGGACCCGCACTCGGTGCAGCTCGCCCAGGCGTCGCCGCTCTGCTCGTCACCGTCGATGACGACCGTCTGCAGGTCGCAGTCGGGGCACCAGCCGTCGTGCATCATCACGCGCTCCTCGTCGTCGTCCGGGTCGTCCCGAGCCACCGGTGCGGCTCGATGAAGACCATGAGACACCCGACCACCGACACCGCGGGGAGGCGATCGGCGTGTCCTGCACCTCCCAGCTGGCGTAGCATCGGGGCATGGGGTGGTGGATCGTGACCGGTGTCGTCCTGCTCGTCGCGGTGGGGCTGTGGCTGTGGTTGCACCACCTGACGGACCTCGGCGCACGCTCGCGGCAGTACGACGGCAGTGACCCCGAGATCGCCGAGGCGCTCCGTCAGGCCGAGCGCGACAGCAACACCGACCGCATGTACTTCTGACGACGTCCGGATCTCCGGGGGATCGCCACCCCAGACCCTTGAGCCCAGTTGACATCAGCCGCGCCCGCCGACCGGGTCGGAATCTCGCCATGGCGACGATCCCTCCGACGAATCGTTCCCTTGCGTTCCTTTGACGCGTCCTGGACCGCTCATCCGGCTAGAGTGCTCGAAAGCGAGCGTGTGGAGGCTAGAGGCAGTGAGTCATGTGCGAAGTCATCCACTCACAGCTGTCCTAACGAAGCCGGGAGTGAGTCTTGAGCAGGCGGTGGCCCTGGGCGAATTCTCACCGAATCGACGGTCTCCCATCGCATCAGCAGAATTGACGGTCCACGTTCATCATCGGCACGACACAGCTCCATGGTGGGAGTCCTATCTCGAGTTGAGTCGGGTCAAGCGTCATCATTTGAGGCAGCAGGGGGCCGTGGCGATCGTCTGCGTCTCGCCTCATGGAACGGCAAAACGAGAGCGGCAGTTCGTCATATTCGTCTTCGGGAGCGCCGCTCGCCTTCTATCTCCTTCGGTACTCGAGTCGCGCTTCGGTTTGCTCCTTGCTGCTCAGCACGCTGAGGCTGCCGGCCTGTCCGCTGTTGACACCTTTGACCCGACTGAGCTGCGGCGACAGCGGTCGCTGCTGGGCGCCCCGACGAGCATCGAACACCTTGATCCGGACGTTCGGGAACGTGGCGTGAAGAGCATCACGACGATTGTTCGAGAAGGGTTTCCGGGCGCGCCAACGAAGGTTACAGGTGCGGCAACGATTCGTTTCAACACGAAAAGCAGGCGGGACGACCTAGCGTCGTTGGCGCACGAACTTTACGCCGCCTGGCGCAGCAGAGGCATCCCTGCCGTCTCCCTCGGCGGTATTGAACCGATCAGCGATGACGACTTGGTCAATGCAGCAGACTTTGCATTGGCGGGATCCTTTGCGCAGCCAGGCGGCATCAAATTGAGTTACCCTGGCCTCGATGATGCATCTCAAATATCGCTGAAGTACGACGGGGAACTCGTTGACGAAGAGACGCCGGGTCCTCGATGGCTAGGCCTTCTGCAAAAGATTGGGTCGCTGCCTCGAACGGGAGCTTCATCGTCCGTCGCCGCTGAGTTGCAGAATGCCTCCATTCTGGCCGAGAAGGACGATGGGACAAGCGCGCGTATTCCTCTCATTCGGTGCCTGAGCGCCGAGGTGACAGTGGCCGACAAACGTTTCGTTTTGTTCGAAGGTTCATGGTTCCGAGTTGAAAGGCGCTATCTGGACCAAGTGAGAGACGAGATCAAGGACCGAGCAGGCCGAAGCGATCGCTACGAGCCGCGGCAGCTCGAGGACCACCACGAAGTCGACTACAACTTCCGGATAGCCGAAGTGCTGAATGGTATCGCCGTGGACCGAACGTCTATCGGAGGAGGACTCGGCGGTAAGATTGAGCCGAGCGATGTCGTCTGGGTCGACAAAGGTGAAGTCGTTCTCACCTGCGTGAAGATAGGCCTGGAAGCACCCGCAATGAGCCACCTCTTCTACCAAGGCCAGAATGCGATCACTGCGATCCTTCGTGACGCACGAGCGCGTGATAACTTCCTTGAAGTGATCGGGAAGCAGAGCAAGCTCCCTGACAGAGGTCTTCCGGATGTGGGACCGAGAGCCTCGTTCACTCGTTCAAACGTACTGACCAGGACCGAGCGGCTCCGGCGGCGTCGCGCCGCTGAGCGACTTCGACGTCTGATTCCCACCGCCCTGGAAAACCGCCTAGTCAGAGTTGAATTTGTGATCATCAGCGGCCACCCCGCGGACGAAGCGGCAAATCTCGACGTGATCCCGCTCTTCTCGCGCCTCTCATTGGCCCGGACGTCGAGAGCTTTTCGTTCGTTGGGCGTACCAATGTCGGTTCATGTGGTGGCCGACCGCTGAAGGCTGTCAAGCTGAGACGATGCTGGCGTCCAAAAGCCGGCTCAGTCGCCGAGCGCCGCCTCGAGCCGCTCGAGCTTGCCGTCGATCTCCCCCGTGTGCCCGGGGCGGACGTCGGCCTTGAGCACGAGGGACACCCGGGTGCCGTACGCACCGACGGCCTCGGTGGCGCGCTTGACGACGTCCATGACCTCGTCCCACTCCCCCTCGACCTCGGTGAACATCGACGAGGTGCGGTTCGGCAGACCGGACTCGCGGACGACGCGCACCGCTGCGGCGACCGCGTCGTGCACGGACCCGTCCGACGATGCCGAGGGACCACCGGACGGAGCAACGGAGAACGCGACGATCATGCGTCCATCCTGCCCCGGTCCACTCCCCCGCGCACCGGCGGCTCGGACACCCGCACCGACGAACGCTCCGGCGAGCGCCGCGCGAGCCGCACCAGCACGACCACCGCCCACACCAGCACGGCGACCTCGAGGACGTTCCGCACGGTGAGCACGAACACCATCCAGGTGTGCACCGCGAGGAGCTCGTCGTAGAACCCCGGGTAGATCACCTGCGTCAGCAGCGCCAGGGGCAGCACCCCGATCGCGACCGGCAGGAAGCGCCGCGCGCTCGGGTACCCGGCGACGAGCCCCCAGACGACGGGCACGGCGTACCACCCGACGTACTGCGGCGACCCGACCTTGTTCACCGCGATCAGCACCGCGACGAACAGCAGCGCGAGGACCGGTGCCACCTCGGTGCGACGGGCACCCCGCCGGACCGCGAGCAGCGCGAGGACCACGCCGCCGATGACGAGCACGGCCATCAGCGGCGTCGACAGCGCGGCCGCTGCGTGGGTGCCCGCTCCGGACACCTCGAACGTCAGGATCTCGCGGTCGTAGTAGACGGCCGCTCCGGGGACCCCGAGCGCTGCCGCCCACATGAAGGGTGTCGCGAGCGGCGCCTCGATCTGCAGCGCCCGGTCGCTCTGCTCGGTCACGAAGGACAGCAGGTACGGCGCTCCGCCGTAGAGCACGTCGACGAGCACGATCAGCCCGGTCACGACGAGTGCCCCGGTCACGACGGCGCTCCGGTGTCCCCGACGCAGCAGCACCAGCACGCCCACCAACGCAGCCGGCCACACCTTCGTCCAGGCCGCTGCGGTGAAGAGCGCCGACGCGACCAAAGGACGGGTCACGACGAAGGCGACGCCGACGAGGGCGATCGCGGTGGCCACGGTGTCGATCCGGCCGAGTGCGATGGGTCCGAGCGCGAGCAGGAACACGAGCCACCACCAGACGACCCGCACGCCGAACGCACGGAACCGCCAGAGGAAGGCACAGGCGACGGCGTCGAGCAGCACCATGAGCGCGAGCCAGCCGGTCGCGATCGCCGCGGTGCCGCCGAGGGCCGCAGCAGCCATCGGCACGAGCGCGAAGACCGGGTACACCCAGTCGGAGTCGACCCCGACCCACGAGTGGTCGATCCGCCCGACCTCGATCCACCGTCGGTAGGTGATGGTGACGTCACCCAGCGGCAGGTTCGGCGCGGTCGTGGCGAGCCACCAGAGCACAGCGTGCACCAGGACGACGACCACGGCGAGCGAGACGCCCTCGACCCACCGGAACCGCTGCTGCACCGTGCGAGCGTAGCGAACCGCTCCACAGGCTCTCCTGAGGAGGACGTGTCACCGTTCCCGGGTGAGCACCGACCCGCGCCAGCGCCCCACCAGCCGCAAGCCCCTCGTCTGGGCGGGGATCGTCCTGCTCGTCGCGGTGCTCGCCGTCGTCGGCGTCGCCGTCGGCACGAACGTGTACACGTCGAGCGAGAACGCGAAGGCGTCGGCGGCGCCCTCGGTCGCCGCGAGCCGCGCCCCGTCGACGCTCGACACGGCCGACCTGTCCGGCGACTGGACCGTGGGCGGCGACTCCGAGGCCGGGTACCGCGTGCACGAGGTCCTCAACGGCTCCGACGTCACCGTGACCGGGCGCACGGACAGCGTCACCGGTTCGGCGCGGGTCGACGGCACGACGATCACCGAGGCGACCGTCACGGTGCAGGTCGCCGACATCGCCACGGACTCCGCGCAGCGCGACTCGTACTTCCGCGACTCCGCCCTCGACGTCTCGGCCTTCCCGCAGGCGACCTTCACGCTCACCGGACCGATCACCGACGCCGTCCCGAGCGGCTCGGGCACGACCGAGGTCCGGGCCGACGGGGAGCTCACGCTGCACGGCGTGACGAAGCCGGTCCGCGCCGACCTGCAGATCGGGCTCGACGGCGACGGTGTCGCGGTGTCCGGCACGGTCCCGATCACCTTCTCGGACTTCGGCGTGCAGGCCCCCGACCTCGGCTTCGTGAAGGTCGACGACGCGGGCGCCGTCGAGTTCCTCGTGCACGCCACGCCCGCGTCCTGACGCGCCGGTCGGACGCGACCCCGCCCGGTCACGCGACCCCAGGTCCCGACGCGCCCCACCACCGGCCGGGAGGCACGGCGCCAGCCCGCCCCGCGCCTCCCGTCCGTCATCGGGTCACGTCGCCGAGACCGCACGCGTCGATCGACACGCGTCACGTCGGACCGTGCGCCCGCATCGGATGCGAACGCATCCTGCGACACCGCACGCGTCGATCGACGAGCGCGATGTCGCACGCCGGCCCGCCCAGCCCCGCGCCCGCGCCCGCGCCTGCCCGGCCGCGCGCGCTACCCCCGCGCGTCGCCGTCGACGACCAGGTCCCGGACCACGCCGCTCAGCTGCTCGATCAGTGCCGTCATCGTGAACGGACCACCCCGGGACGCCCGACGGGCGGCGATCCCGTGCACGACCGCGGCGGTCGCGGCCAGGTGCGCGAGGTCCGACGGGGACAGCGACGCACCGGACGCCTCCGCAGCGCCCTGCCGTGCGGCGACGAGCGCCCCGAGCACCCCGCCGAGCACGTCCCCCGCGCCGGCCGCCGCGAGCCACGGCGTGGCCGACGACGCCACGAGCCGGACCGACCCGTCCGGTGTCGCCACGTGCGTGTCCGAGCCCTTGAGGAGGACGACGCTGCCGGTCCGTTCCGCCGCACGCACCGCGGCCGTCGCCGGGTCACGCTCGACGGCCTCGCGTGAGGTCTCGAGCACCGGGGCCAGCTCCCCGGCGTGCGGCGTCAGCACCGCCAGCGGTCCGAGGTCGACCAGCGGGATCGCCCCGGCGTCGACGACCACCGGCACGCCGTCGTCCGAGGCGTGTCGGAACGCGTCGGCGGTGGACGGGTCGAGCTCGTCGAGCGCGTCCGCGGAGATCCCGGAGCCGACGAGCCACGCCTGTACGCGACCGACACCCGAGACGACCTCCGGACGGCGGGCGAGCACGTGGTCGGTGGCACGGTCCGGTCCGACGTAACGGACCATCCCGACGCCGGTGTGCACCGCTGCGTCGACGCCCATCACCGCCGCACCCGGGTACCGGTCGGAGCCGGTCGCGACACCGAGCACACCCCGGCGGTACTTGGTCGACTCGCCGTGCGGAGCGGTGGTCCAGGCAGCGGCGTCGGTCGGGGCGAAGGGGGCGAAGTCGTTCACGACCGCCACGTTACGGTGGAGCGCATGAGCCTGTTCCTGCCCGGTCGCGTGGTGGTCTTCGACTACGGCGAGGTGATCAGCCGGACACCGCACGGCACGTGGGACGCCCTCGTCGCGATGACCGGCGTGCCCGCGGACGAGCTGCTGCCGGTGTACCAGGAGCTGCGACACGACCTCGACCGGGGCGACCTCACGGTGCTCGAGTACTGGCGCGCGATCGCGGCGCGGACCGGCCGGCGGTGGAGCCTCACCGAGATCCACCGCTTCTGGGCGGTCGACTTCACCGGCTGGTTCGAGGTGGACCCCGAGGCGCTGGCGATCGTCGAGGAGCTGCACGCCGCCGGCACCCGGCTCGCCCTGCTGTCCAACGCCGGGCGCGACTTCGGCGACCCGTACCGCTGGTCCCCGATGGGGTCGGTGTTCGAGACGGTCGTGGTCAGTGCCGAGGAGCACGTCCTCAAGCCGGACGCGTCCGTCTACCGCACGACGTGCGAGCGCCTGGGAATCACGCCCGAGCAGATGGTGTTCGTCGACAACAGGGCCGAGAACGCCGCCGGTGCAGACGCGATCGGGGCGGTCGGCCACCACTTCACGTCGCCGGCCGGACTGCGGGCCTTCCTGCAGGACCTGGCGGCACGGACCGACGAAGGAGCACCCGCGTGACGCACGCCCTGTTCGAACCGATCACCATCCGCGACCTGACCGTCCGCAACCGGCTCTGGGTCTCCCCGATGTGCCAGTACTCGGTCGAGCAGCAGGACGGCGTCCCGACCCCGTGGCACCTCGTGCACCTCGGCGGGTTCGCCAAGGGCGGCGCGGGCGCCGTCGTCGTCGAGGCCGCCGGTGTCGTGCCCGAGGGTCGGATCAGCCCGCAGGACGTCGGCCTGTGGAACGACGAGCAGCGCGACGCCTTCCGGCCGATCGTCGAGTTCCTGCACGCGCAGGGCGCCGCCGCCGGCATCCAGCTCGCACACGCCGGGCGCAAGGCATCGACCCACCGCCCCTGGTCCGAGACCTCGGGCAGCGTGCCGGAGGGCGAGGGCGGCTGGGCGACGGTCGCTCCGTCGGCCGTGGCCTTCGACGGCTACGCGGTGCCGCGCGAGCTCGAGACCGAGGACATCCGCGTCGTGGCGCTCGCGTTCGCCGCGGCCGCCCGGCGAGCGGTCGAGGCCGGCTTCGACCTGGTCGAGCTGCACGCGGCGCACGGGTACCTCCTCCACCAGTTCCTCTCGCCGCTGAGCAACCACCGCACGGACGCCTACGGCGGCTCGCTCGAGAACCGCGCCCGCGCCCTGCTCGAGACGATCGACGCCGTCCGCGCCGAGGTCGGCGAGGGCTTCCCCGTGGTCGTCCGCTTCTCGGCCACCGACTGGGTCGACGGCGGACTCACGGTGGAGGACACCGTGCAGGTCGCCCGCTGGGCTGCCGAGCACGGCGCCGACCTGGCCGACGTCTCCACCGGCGGCAACGTCGCGAAGGCCCCGATCCCGGTCGGGCCCGGCTACCAGGTGCCCTTCGCGGAGACGGTCAAGCGCGAGGCCGGCATCGGCACCATCGCCGTCGGCATGATCTCCACCGCCTTCCAGGCCGAGCAGGTCGTCGCCACCGGCCAGGCCGACGTCGTCATGGTCGGCCGCGAGTTCCTCCGCGACCCTTCCTTCGCCCTGCGCGCCGCCGCCGAGCTCGGCGTGGCGATCGACTACGAGCCGCAGCAGTACCACCGCGCGCGCGTCACGGCCTAGGCCGGCGCACCCAGCGCACCGCGCGCCTCCCGACCGGTCACCGTCACCGGCCGGGGGCGCGCGGCGTGCGGGCCGGGAGGCGCGGCGCACTTCCTGTACGTCCTCTCGGCTCCGACGCTGCTCACCCGCTACCATGACTCTCACTGTGGACGATCCTCCGAATCCTGCTTCGCCTTCCCACTCATCCGGCGCTCACTCGGTGAGCAGCCCCGCTTCCCGTGCGTCGGGAGGTGGAGAATGAGTCCCCTCGACATCGTCATGCTGGTCGGCGGCATCCTGCTGACCCTCGGTACCGGTGTCTTCGTCGCCTCGGAGTTCGCGCTCGTGAACCTCGACCGCGCCGAGGTCGAGGCCCGGCGCGACCGCGGCGAGTCCGGCCTGGCGCCGGTGATCGCAGCGCTGAAGGTCACGTCGACGCACCTGTCGAGCGCGCAGCTCGGCATCACGCTGACGACCCTGCTGACCGGCTACCTGCTCGAACCGTCGATCGCGACGCTGCTCGAGGCGCCGTTCCTCGCGATGCAGCTGCCCGAGGCTCTCGTCGAGACCGTCGGCTCGATCGTGGCGCTCGTCATCGCGACGCTGCTGTCGATGATCCTCGGCGAGCTCGTGCCGAAGAACTTCGCGCTCGCGCTGCCGCTCCAGACCGCGCGGCTCGTCGTGCCGCTGCAGGTCGCCTTCACCACCGTGTTCAAGCCCGCGGTCGCCCTGCTCAACGGCACCGCGAACGCCGTCCTCCGGTCGATGGGCATCGAGCCCCAGGAGGAACTGTCCGGTGCCCGCAGCGCCGAGGAGCTCAGCTCGCTCCTCCGACGCTCGGCGTCGGAGGGCTCGCTCGAGCAGGACACCGCGACGCTGCTCCAGCGCACCATCGCGTTCTCCGAGCTCGACGCGAGCGACGTGATGACCCCCCGCCCGCGGCTGTCGACCATCCGGGTCTCGGAGTCGGCGGACGACGTCATCGCGCTCGCGCGCCGCACCGGCTTCAGCCGCTTCCCCGTGATCGAGGAGGACGCGGACGACGTCGTCGGCATCGTGCACGTGAAGCAGGCCGTCGCGGTCCCGCGCGAGAAGCGCCCCGAGGTGCCGGTCGGCGCCCTGATGACCGAGGCCGAGCGCGTCCCGGAGACCATGCCCGGCGACACCCTGCTCGCCGAGGTCCGGAGCCGCGGCTACCAGATGGTGATCGTCGTCGACGAGTACGGCGGCACCGCCGGTGTCGTCACGCTCGAGGACCTCGTCGAGGAGATCGTCGGCGAGGTGTCCGACGAGCACGACCGCGCACGCATCGACGTGGTGCGCTCCCGGAACTGGTTGACCTTCCCCGGACTCCTGCGTCCCGACGAGCTCGAGGACCGCGCCGGCGTGACGGTCCCCGAGGACGGTCCGTACGAGACCGTGGGCGGGTTCATCATGTCCTCCCTCGGACGCCTGCCCGCCGTCGGTGACGAGGTCGCGCTCGACGACGGCGTCTTCCGCGTCGAGCGGTTGGACGGTCGCCGTGTCGACCGCGTCCGCTGGACCCCGACGCACCCCGATCCCGTCCCGACCACCGGCAGCACCGCGACCGCGCAGCGCCCGGCCACCGGGATCATCATCCCCGCCACGAAGGAGGGCTCCCGATGAGCGCCGCGTCCGTCCACGACGGCATGGTCGTCCTCGCCGCCGGTGAGTCCGCGTCGAGCGGCTCCGACTGGTGGGGCATCTTCTGGCTCGTCGTCCTGCTGCTCGGCAACGCGTACTTCGTCGCCGCCGAGTTCGCCGTGATCTCCGCTCGCCGCTCGCAGATCGAGCCGCGCGCCGAGGCCGGGTCGAAGGCCGCCCAGACGACGCTCGCCGCGATGGAGCACGCCACGCGCATGCTCGCCACCACGCAGCTCGGCATCACGGTCTGCTCGCTCCTCATCCTCAACGTGTCCGAGCCGGCCATCCACCACCTGCTCGAGGTCCCGCTCGGACTGACCGGCTGGAGCGTCGAGGTGATCGGCACCGTGGCGTTCGTCTTCACGCTGCTGCTCGTGTCCTTCCTGCACGTCGTGTTCGGCGAGATGGTGCCGAAGAACATCTCGTTCTCGATGCCCGACCGGGCCGCACTGCTGCTCGTCCCGACGCTCTGGTACATCGGCCACGCCCTGCACTGGGTGATCGTCGGCCTGAACGAGACCGCGAACGCCGTGCTCCGTCTGTTCAAGGTCGAGCCGAAGGACGAGGCCGTCAGCGCGTTCACCGTGGAGGAGGTCCAGACGATCGTCGAGCAGTCCCGCCGCGAGGGCACCCTGACGGACGACGGCAAGCTCGCGATGGCGTTCGAGTTCACGGAGAAGAAGGTCAAGGACGTCGCGGTGCCGATGTCCGACCTGGTCACCCTCCCCGAGGACGCCACGCCCGAGGACGTCGAGCGCGCGGTCGCCCAGCGTGGCTTCTCGCGGTACGTGCTCGTCGGCGACGACGGCGACCCGACGGGCTACGTGCACGTCAAGGACGTCATCGACCTGCGTCCGGACGAGTTCGACGTGCCGGTGCCCCCGAAGCGGATCCGGCAGCTCATCTCCCTGTACACGGACATGGACCTCGAGGACGCCCTCGCGACCATGCGTGCGGCAGGCCGTCACGTGGCGCGGGCGTTCGACGCCGAGGGGCGCACGATCGGCGTGCTGTTCCTCGAGGACATCCTCGAGGAACTGGTGGGCACCGTCGAGGACGCGACCCGGCGGCGCTGACCGCACCGGACGACGGACGGGAGGCGGGGGGGCCGCCGGGCCCCCCCCCCCCCCCCCGGGGGGGGGGGGGGGGGCGCCCGCCCCCCCCCCCCCCCCAAAAAAACCCGCCCGCGGGGGGGGTGCCCACCCCCCCCCCCCCCCGGCACCCCACCCC